>JAKFVZ010000245.1 GCA_021732965.1 Reyranella sp. | reverse complement strand
TCGGGCTTCGGCACGGGGCTGGGCGGGTTGGTCCATGTCGCGGCGGGCGCCATCGGCGTGTCCGCCCTGGTGATGGCGAGCGCCGAGGCCTTCACGCTCCTGAAATTCGCCGGCGCGCTCTATCTCGTCTGGATCGGCATCAAGGCGATCCGCGAGGCGCGCCAGCCGTTCGAAGCCAGGGTGACGACGACCGGCGCGGCGAAGGCGTTCCGCGAAGGCATCGTGGTCGAGGCGCTCAATCCCAAGACCGCCGCCTTCTTCCTGGCGTTTCTGCCGCAGTTCGTCGATCCGGCCGCCGGCCCGGTCTGGCTGCAGTTCCTGCTGCTCGGCCTGATCTCGGTCGTGCTCAACACCGCCGTCGACGTCGTGGTCGCGATGCTGGCGTCCCGCGCCCGCTCGATCGCCGTCGGACGGCCGACGCTGCTGCGCCGTCTGCGGACCGGCGCGGGCGGCGCCATTGCCGCCCTCGGCGTCGCGCTCCTGTTCGCGCGGCGACCGGCGTCGCTCTGATTATCTTCGGGCAGAACAGAAACAACAACAATGACCTCATGCTGAGGAGCGCTCCACAGGAGCGCGTCTCGAAGCATGGGCTACACACACCGCGTCCGTTGCCCATCCTTCGAGACGCCACGCTCCGCGCAGCTCCTCAGGATGAGGTGGTGTGTGAGGTCGAGACGGAAAGAGTTTGGTCACTCCTCGAAGATCGCGACGGCGCGGGTCCAGCCTGCCGAAGCGCCGCGGATCTTGTGTGGGAAGCAGGCGATGGTGAAGCCGTCGCCCGGCAGCGATTCGAGATTGTGCAGCTTCTCGAGATGGCAGTAGCCGATGTCGCGGCCGGCCTTGTGGCCTTCCCAGATGATCGACGGGTCGTGGTCCTTGGCCCACTTCTGGGCGGTGAAGTAGAACGGCGCGTCCCAGCTCCAGGCGTCGGTGCCGGTGAGGCGCACGCCCTTCTCCAGCAGGTAGATCGTGGCGTCGTAACCCATGCCGCAGCCGGAATTGACATAGTCGTTGTTGCCGTAGCGCGAGCCCGCGCGCGTGTTGACCACGACGATTTCCAGCGGCTTCAACTCGTGGCCGATCCGCTTCAGCTCCGCCTCCACCTCGGCGGCCGTAATCACATGGCCGTCCGGCTTGTCTCGGAAGTCGAGCTTCACGCCGGGCTGGAAGCACCATTCGAGCGGCACCTCGTCGATGGTGATGGCGCGCTCGCCCTTGTTCATCGTCGGATGGAAGTGATAGGGCGCGTCGAGATGCGTGCCGTTGTGGGTCGAGAGATTGACGTTCTCGACCGCCCAGCCGGCGCCGTCGGGCAGGTCTTCCTTTTTCAAGCCGGGAAAGAAGCCGGCGATCTGACCCGCCGTGTCGGCATGCTTGTGATACTGGATCTTCGGCCCGAACGGGGGCGGATCGGAGATCACGTCGTTCTCGAGGTAGATCGACAGGTCGACGAAACGGCGGGGCATGGAGTGTCTTCTTGTTTCAGGGACCGGTGAGCGCACCCAGGATCGAGCGGGTCAGGAGCCGGCCGATGCACTTCTGGCCGAAATCGTTGAGGTGCAGCCCGTCGAGCTGCACGAACTGGGCGTAGGGCATGCCGTCGTCGTACCAGCTGCGCATGATGTCATAGCGGCGGAACAGGCCGGCGGCGTAGTCGCGGGCGGCCTCCGCCATGATCTTCTCGTAGGCTTCCTTGTCCGGCGCGGCGACGACGGCAGGCACGTATTGCAGGTTCATCAGCACGAAGTCCGCGCCCAGCGAGGTGCCGAGCTTCAGGCCGGCGCGCAGCGTAGTGTCGAACTTGTCGAGCGGCATGTGCCGGATGGCGGCGTTGGTGCCGGTCTGCCAGATCACCAGCGAGGCCGGATTGCCTTCCATCTCCACGCGCATGCGAGCGGCCATCTCCTCGACGTCCTGGCCGCCGATGCCGCGGTTGATCACGTCGATGTCGATGCCGGGCAGCGCCTTCTCCAGGCCGATGCGGAGCTGCGTGGGAAAGGCATAGGCCGGGTTGGAGACGCCGTATCCAGCCGTCGTCGAAGAGCCCAGTGCGATGATGCGCAGAACCTTCTTCTCGGCCATCGCCTTGCGGGAGATCGGCAATTTCGTGCCGAGCTCGAGAAGCGCGGGCTTGGCGCGGCAGAGCGTCATCGATTGCGCGAATGCCGGGCTGCCCAGCGCGATCGCGAACAGGGCGGCCAGCAGGGCCAGCGCGCGGCTCACGCCGAGGCCTCGGCCAGGCGATGCACGCGCGGTGGCGTGCTCTTTCCGCCACCCTTGAACCAGGCGGCGATATAGGCGGCGACGCACATGATCGCGATACCCGCCACGCTCACGACAATCTGCGACACGATCGAATCTTCATAATGGCTAACGATCACCTGGCCGCTCAGCGCCAGGAAGGTCCCGATGCAGAATATAAGCAGCGACGCTTCACCGCATCTGCGAAGCGGCTGCCAAATGGGCCATTTCAGAGCCGGCGCGTCAATGGGCACGGCGATCCGGACCAGCCAGGCGATGGCCAGGAAGTGCAGGAATCTCAGGACGTCGATGTTGGTCTTGTCGATCGGGTAGATGATCCGCGACACCCAGGCCGGGATCAGCCGCTCCAGCGGATTGTACTGCCAGGACAGGGCGATCAGGGCCGCGAAGAGCACGAAGGCGATGGCCAGGACGGTCAGGGGCGTGCGGTACCGGTCGAGCCGCGACAGTCCGGGCCCGAACACGGCGCACGCCGCCCCGACATGGAATACGACCTGCCAGGCCATGGGGTTGAAATACCAGACCTTTTCGTCGGGATAGGCCGGCAGGCTCCAGTTGTAGCGGCAGGTCACGACATAGAGGACGACCGAGACGGCGATCACGGCCCACGGCCAGCGCACCAGCACCGGCAGGACCCAGGGGAAGGCCGCGAGCAGCACGATATAAAGCGGCAGCACGTCGAGGTTCACCGGTCGGAACTTCAGCAGGGCCGCTTCCAGGATGGCGCGATAGGGGTTCTGCCCCAGGCCGAGCAGCTCCATCTCCTCGATCAGCGCCGGGGCGTCGCGCGCGATCGAGACCCAGGCGATCTGGGCGGTGAAGGCCACGAACAGCAGGATGTGCGCGACGTAGAGCTGCCAGACCCGGCGGTAGATCCGCGCCGCAGTGCGCGGCCAGCCCTCCTTGTCCAGCATCCGGCCATAGGCAATGACCGCGGTGTAGCCGGAGATGAAGACGAAGATCTCGGTGGCGTCGCTGAAGCCGTAGTTGCGGACCGTCAGCCAGCTCACGATGTTGGTCGGGATGTGGTCGAGGAAGATGAACCACAGGGCGAGGCCGCGGAACAGGTCGAGACGGATGTCGCGAACGGAGGCGGCGGGCATGCTCCATTGGTACCGCAGCCGAATCGTCTGCGCTACGCTCCGCGCCGGAGGAAAAAAATGACCAGGACCCCCCTGTTGCTCGTTCCCGGCGTACTCTGCTCGCCACGCCTCTTTGCCGCGCAGGTCGCAGCCCTCGAAGGGCAGGCCGACATCGTCGTGCCGGACTGGCGCAGGGCGCCACTTTCGATATGGGACAGCTGGGAGAGCGCTGCCCGCTGGGTGGTCGACCAGATGCCGGCGGAGAAGTTCGCGCTGGCGGGCCTGTCGCTGGGCGGCATGCTGGCCGTCGAGATCATGCAGTTCGCCGCCCAGCGCGTGACGAAGCTCGCCCTGCTCGACACCGGCATGCGCAGCCAGAGCGAGGCCGAACGCGCGATCCGGCGCGCCCGCATCCGCCTCGCCGACGAGGGACGCTTCGAGTTTGTCCTCGGCATGCAGATGACGCGCTTCATCCCGGCCTATCGGCTGCCCGACAAGGTGCTGGTCGACGAGGTGATGACGATGTGCGGCGAGATCGGCGTCGAGATCTACAAGCGGCAGGAGGAGCTGGCGGCGATCCGCGTGGACCGCCGGCCCGACCTGCCGCGCATCCAGTGCCCGACCACGGTCGTGTGCGGCCGCGACGACGCGGCGACGCCGCTGTTCCTGTCGGAGGAGATCGCCAAGGCCATCCCGGCCGCCAGCCTGGCCGTCATCGAACAGTGCGGGCATCTCGTCACGATGGAGAAGCCCGAGGAGACCAACCTGATCCTGAAGACGTGGCTGGACAGATAAGGATGCCTGTCATCCTGAGCGCAGCGAAGGATCTCACGCCGGCCAAGGAGTCGTCTGGTCGTCCCGTGAGGTCCTTCGCCTTCGGCTCAGGACGACAGGAACGTCAGCCGACGATCTTCTTCTCGCGCAACGCCGCGATCTCGGCCGCGCCGAGGCCCGCCAGTTCGGCCAGCACCTGATCGGTGTGCTCGCCCAGCGACGGCGGCGGGCGCGTGTCGTCGACCGGCGTGTCGGAGAAATGGAAGTTCGAGCCGATCAGCGGCACGTCGCCGACGCGGCTGTGCTTGTAGGTCTTCAGCATGCCGCGGCGCTTCACTTCCGGCTCGTCCAGCGCCTCCTTCATGGTGCGGATCGGGCCAGCCGGGAGATGGCGCAGCTTCTGCGCCCAGTTCTCCTTGGTGTCGGTCGTCAGCACCTCTTCCATGAGGCGCGTCAGCTCGGGTTTGTTGGCGACGCGGTTGGCCACCGTGTCGAAGCGCGGGTCGGCCAGCCATTCAGGATGGCCGAGCGCCTTGCAGGTATCGGCAAACAGCTTCTGGTTCGCGACGGCCATGTAGATCTTGCCGTTCGACGTGTTGAACGAGCTGTTGGGCGCCGAGGCGAAGTGGCCGTTGCCGGCGCGCCTGGGCTGGTCGCCACCGATCAGGTAATAGGCGCCCATGTTGCCCAGCGAGACCAGCGCGGTGTCGTAGAGCGCGAGATCGATGTGCTGGCCCTTCCCGGTGTCGCGGCGCGCATAGAGCGCTGCGTTGACGGCCGCCACCGAATGGATCGCCGTCATCGTGTCGACGATGGCGATGGCATGACGCAGCCCCTCGCCGTTGGCCTCGCCGTTGACGCTCATCATGCCCGACTCGGCCTGCAGCACCGGATCGTAACCCGGCCGGTCCGACAGCGGCCCGGTCTGGCCGTAAGCCGAGATCGAGAGATAGATCAGCTTCGGGTACTTCGCCGCGACGCTGGCATAGTCGAAACCGTACTTCTTCAGCACGCCGGGCCGGAAGTTCTCGACCAGCACGTCGGCGCCATCGAGCAGCTTGTGCACGATCGCCTGGCCGTCGGGCTTGGTGAAATCGAGCGCGACGCTCTTCTTGCCCCTGTTGAAGGTCATGAAGAAGTGGCTCTCGCCGGTGGGACCGCCGGCGCGCGGACCGGCGCCCTTGCGCGTGTCGTCGCCGCCGTCGGGATTCTCGATCTTGATGACCTCGGCGCCCATGTCCGAGAGCATCTGGGTACACATGGGACCCGCGATCACGCGGGAGAAATCGATGATGCGAATGCCGTCGAGCGGCGGCCGACCTGACTGTGACATGGCTGCAAGGTAGGACTGCAGCCGGCGCGCTGTCCATGCGCCGCAGATGCGCTAGACTTCACACCCATGGACACATTCCGCATGTCGCTGTCTCGCCGCAGCCTGTTCGCCCTCCCCCTGCTCGCCGCCCTGCCCGCCGCCGCGCAGACCGAAACCTATCCCACGAAGGCGATCCGTATCGTCGTGCCGTTCGCGCCGGGCGGCTCGGGCGACATCACCGCGCGCCTGGTCGGCAAGTATATCGAGGAGAAGACCGGCCAGCCCTTCATCGTCGAGAACAAGCCGGGCGCCAACGGCATCGTCGGCGCGATGTCGGTCAAGGTCGCGCCGCCGGACGGCTACACGCTGATGCTGGCCACGACCTCGACCAACGCCGCCAACGTCCACATGTACAAGAACCCGGGCTACGATCCGGAGAAGGACTTCTCGGTCGTCGGCATCATCGGCTCATCGGGCACCTTCCTCGTGGTGCCGGCCGACAGTCCCTACAAGACGCTGGCCGATCTGCTGGCCGACGCCAAGGCGCGCCCCGGCAAGCTCAACTTCGGCTATTTCAACGCCAGCTCGCAGGTCCCGGCCGAGGTGCTGGGCAAGAGGGCGGGCGTCGAATGGCAGGGCGTCGGCTACAAGGCGATCGGCAACGCCTGGAACGACCTCTATGGCGGCGCCATCAACTTCATGTTCGTCGACCTCACCGCCGGGCGCGGCCAGGTCGTCGACAAGAAGGCGCGCGCGCTCGCCATCTCGCTGCCCAGCCGCAGCCCGCTCTATCCCGACATCCCGGTGCTCGCCGAAACCTTCCCCGGATTCACCACGTCCGGCTTCCTGGCCATCGCGGTGCCGAAGGCGACGCCGCTGCCGATCCAGCAGCGGCTGAACACGCTGATCAACGAGGCCATCACCGCGCCCGAGAACAACAAGCGCCTGACCGAGGAGTTCGCCCTCACCGCCAGGCCCCTGACCCTGGAACAGTGCGCCCAGCAGGATCGCGACGAGCGGGCCAAGTGGGCCGACTACGTCAAGATCGCGAAGATCGAGCCGCAGTGAGCGTCATTCCGATCCCCGCGAGGATTCCTTCCATCGCCTGAGGGGAAGCGGGTCGGGACCACCCTCCCGCGATTCGGCCTGCCCGGCGGTCTGGTCCTCGCCCAGGGACGATGCCGCGACGGCGGCGGCACGCTCCCGCAGGAAGACTTCGGCCGCCTTCTCGCCCTCGGCGATCAGCATGGATATGTTCTCCGAGCCGCGATCGATCTTGCCCTCGTAGTCGAGCAGGTCCTGAAGCTCGACCGGCATCTCGATGCAGGGGATATGGTAGGGCTTGGCGATATCGGTGTGGAACGACCTGGGAATGCGCACCGGCGCCTTGATGTCGAAGCGGTCCAGGAATTCCGGACGAAAGGCGTCCGCCAGGATCAGGTCGTTCATGAATTCGAGATGCCCGAGCTGCTGGAACAGCGAGATGTTGCCCTCGAGCTGGTTGCGCCGGTCGATGATCTCACCCGGCTTCACCGGCACGCGCCGGCTGGCGGTCGGGTTGATCTTGATCAGCCAGATCTCGTCGGGAATGTTCGCCTCGCCGACCGAGCGCGGACGCAACAGTTCCTCGACGGGCGGGTTGTCGGAGAACAGCCCGTCCCAGTAGGCGTCGCCGCCGATCGGCACCGCGGGAAAGATGTTCGGCACCGCGCACGAGGCCAGCACATGCTCCACGCGGATCGGCTCGTGCGCGGACACGAACTTGGCAAGCGCGCCGCTCGTCACGTTGGCCGCACCCAGCATCAGCACGGGCCGCTGCGGCTTGGGGCCCCACGAGGCGATCTCCGCGAAGTCGATGTGCTTTTCCAGCAGCCCGCGGAAGTCGGAGAAACCCATGCGCTGGCCGGCAGTCATGAACTCCATCATCGACTGCATCACGGGCGACGAGGGGCTGAGCTGCAGGGTGGGCATCATGCCGGCATTCACCAGCCGCACCGATTCGACGATGAAGCGGTTGATCGCATGCTCGACCGGGCCCTGGGCGGTGTTCTCCTCCCAGAAATCCATCATGCGCTTCCACACCGGCCGCTCGCCTTTCATGAACGAGTACCAGAGCAGCGTGGCGCAGACGGCGCCGCCCGAGGTGCCGCTGATGGCTACGAACTCGAACTCCTCGCGGAGCCGGCCCTGGGCCTGGCACAGCGCCTTCAGGGCGCCGGCGGTAAAGGCGGTCTGGCTGCCGCCGCCCTGGCAGGCGAGGGCAATCTTGGTTCTGGACATGACGCGTTCCTTCGACGAGGGGCGTGCACCCTACCCCGCCGTAAGAGGCTTCGCCCATGCGACCGGTCGGAGCGGTCCGTCGAACCGCCCTCAGCGCGCTTTACCGAGCCTGACGATGGTGATGGCGCCGTTGACGCGATCCGCTTCGATCTCGATGCGGTCGCCGGCCTTCACCTTGTCGAGCATGGCCGGATCGGCGACGCGGAACACCATCGTCATGGCATCCATGTCGAGGTTCTTGATGGGGTCGTGCTTCAGCGTGACCTTGCCGGCCGGCTTGTCGACCTTCACGACCTCGGCCTTCACCATGTTGCCGTCGGACCACGCCGGCAGGGAAAACAGGGTCGCGGCCAGCGCGATCATGGCGATCTTCCTGAACATCCGATGCTCCTTTCCGGTCATTCGACAACGATGGTGCCGAACATGCCGGCCTCGCGGTGTCCGGGGATGAGGCAGGAGAAGTCGAAAGTGCCTGCCCTGGTGAACTGCCACAGGATTTCGCCGGTGGTTTTCGGCTTCAACCGCTTCGCGTTCGGATCGTCGTGCTCCATGTCGGGATTCTTTTCCATTTCCTTCATGTGCTTCAGGTTCTCCTCGACGGTACCGACGACGAACTCGTGGTCGATGGCGCCGTTGTTGCGGAGCTGGAAGCGAATCTGCTCGCCCTTCCTGACCTTCAGCCTGTCGGGCAGGAACAGCATCCTGCCGTCGTTCTCGCGGAAGACGATCTGGACGATGCGAGACGGCTTCTTGGGATCGCCCGGCCTGCCGTAGGCCGTCTCGTCGGCATGGGAATGACCTTCGCCCGGCTTGTGCCCGGGCGCGGCGATGGCCGTGCCCGCAAGCAGCAGGGCGGCGATCGACACAGTGACCAACGCTCGAACTCTCATGGCCTTCTCCCTGGTTGAACTATTTGTGCGAGCCGTGGGCGGACGGCTTGACGACGCGCACCGGTGCGCTACCGGGCTTTGTCGCAGGCGTAGGGGTCGCTGCGCGCGTGGCTTCGGGCTTCGGCCCCTTCCACTCCCAGGCCACGGTGCCGGGCGGGTTCCGGTACCATCCGGGATCCTTGTAATCACCCGAGGCCAGCCCCTCGCGCACCTTCACGACCGAGAACATGCCGCCCATCTCGACGGCGCCGAACTGTGCGAAGCCGGTCATCATCGGCAGCGTGTTGTCGGGGAGCTGCATCTCCATCTCGCCCATGTCGGCCATGCCGGCGCTTCCCATCGGCATGTAGTCCGGCACCAGCCGCTTCATCTGCTTGGCGAACTGCTTCTTGTCGACACCGATGAAGGTACGGAGGTCGTGCCCCATCGCGTTCATCGTATGGTGCGACTTGTGGCAGTGGATCGCCCAGTCGCCCGGATAGATCGCGTCGAACTCGTAGGCACGCATCGCGCCCACAGGGATGTCGATCGTGACCTCGGGCCAGCGCGCCTCGGGCCTCACCCAGCCGCCGTCGGTGCAGGTCACCTCGAAGTCGTAGCCGTGCATGTGGATCGGATGGTTGGTCATGGTGAGGTTGCCGACCCTCACCCGCACGCGGTCGCCCTTGGCGATCACCAGCGGGTCGATCCCGGGGAAGACGCGGCTGTTCCACGACCAGATGTTGAAGTTCACCATCTCGGCGACCTTCGGCACGTAGTTGCCGGGATCGATGTCGTAGGCGTTCAGCAGGAACACGAAGTCCCGATCAACTCTGTGCAGCTTCGGGTCGCGTGGATGCACCACGAAGAAGCCCATCATGCCCATCGCCATCTGGACCATCTCGTCGGCGTGCGGGTGGTACATGAAGGTGCCGCTCTTCATGAGCTGGTATTCGTAGACGAAGGTCTGGCCCGGCTTGATGTGCGGCTGGTTGAGACCACCAACCCCGTCCATGCCGCAGGGCAGGAGCTGGCCATGCCAGTGGACGGTCGTGTGCTCGGGCAGGCGATTGGTCACAAAGATGCGGACCTTGTCGCCTTCGACGGCCTCGATGGTTGGGCCCGGGCTCTGCCCGTTGTAGCCCCACAGCCGGGCAATCATGCCAGGCGCGATCTCGCGCTCGACCGGTTCGGCGACGAGATGGAACTCCTTCCAGTCGCCGTTCTGCCGCCACGGCAGCGTCCAGCCGTTCAGCGTCACGACCGGCTGATAGTCCGGTCCGCTCGTCGGATGGAGCGGCGGCTGCATCGTGTTGGTGGTGGTGGTCGGCGCCTCGGGAATCGACTGCGCCTGGACGCGGCCGCTGACCGCGGCGGCGCCGAGGAGGGCGAGGCCCGATGCTCCGACGATGTCGCGTCTGGAGATGCTCATATCGTTCTCCTTTCCTAAAGTCCGAGGGGGATGGTTTCGGGTGGCGGAGTTGTGTTGATGACGCCCGACGGCGGCACGGTGCCGCCGACGATCAGTGCCGCCTGCAGATCGGCGACGGCGAGGTGGTAGTCCTTCAACGCGTCGAGCGAGGCGACGCTGGCTGTGATGCGCTCACGCTCCTCGATCAGGACCTCGAAGACGTCTACGAGCATGCCGTTGTAGCGGAGCAGCACCTCGGACGAGATCTGGCGCCGCAGAGGCACGATGCGCGACTGGTAGAAGCGCGCGATGTCGTAGTTCGCGCGATAGGTCGAGTAGGCCTGGCGCGCTTCCGAGCGGGCATTAACAGACCGCTCCACCAGCCTGTTG
>JAKFVZ010000782.1 GCA_021732965.1 Reyranella sp. | reverse complement strand
ACTACAAGCCGCGCGCCGAACCGTCGGCCGGCCTCTCGGGCGGCAAGGTCGCCAAGGTCGACAGGATCGAATGGGTCTGGATCCCCGACACCCAGACGCAGGTCAACGCGCTGCTGAACGACGAAGTCGACATGATCGAGATCGTGCCGCCGGACCTGCTGCCGCTGATCCAGAAGGAGAAGGGCATCAAGGTCCAGGTCGTGAACCAGGCCGGCCGCCAGTACTCGATGCGCTTCAATGTGCTGCACAAGCCGTTCGACAACGCCAAGGTCCGGCAGGCCGTCCTCTACGCGCTGAACCAGAAGGACTTCCTCGACGCCAACGTCGGCAATCCCGAGTTCTACCGGGAGTGCAAGTCGCTGTTCCCCTGCGGCTCGCCGAGCGAGACGACGAAGGGCTGGGAAGACAAGCTTACGGGCAACGCCGCGAAGGCCAAGCAGCTCCTGACCGAGGCGGGCTACGACGGCACGCCGGTCGTGCTGATGCACCAGACCGACATCGCCGGGCACAACAACCTGGCCACCGTGGCCAAGCCGCAGCTCGAGAAGGCCGGCTTCAAGGTCGACCTGCAGTCGATGGACTGGCAGACGCTGGTCGGCCGCCGCGCCAAGAAGGATCCGCTGAACGCCGGCGGCTGGAGCGCCTTCTTCACTTCATGGGCCGCCGTCGACGTGCTCGATCCGGTGGCTGCGGCCTTCCTCAACGCCTCCTGCGACAAGGCGACGTTCGGCTGGCCGTGCGATCCGGAGCTGGAGAAGCTGCGCGACGCCTACGCCAAGGAGACCGATCCGGCCAAACAGAAGGAGATAGCCGCGCAGGTCCAGGCCCGCGCCGCCGAGTATCCCACGCACGCGCCGCTCGGCCAGTTCACGACCCCGACAGCCGTCGGCCGCAAAGCCTCGGGCCTGTTGCCCTCGCCCGCGCTCGCTTTGTGGAACGTCGAGAAGAAGTAATGCGAGGTCACGTTGCCAGCCTTTGGGCTGGCAATTATGGTTTTGGCGTTCTCAGGGCAGGGTGAAACTCCCTACCGGCGGTATGCGGCGCAAGCCGCGAGCCCGCGAGCGCCTTCCGCGAGGAAGGGTCAGCAGATCAGGTGCGAGGCCTGAGCCGACGGTCACAGTCCGGATGAAAGAGAACGTGTGTCCCGCTGCTTCAGCAGAGCGGCGGTCTCGCGCGTAATCGCCTTGGGTGACGTGTCGTTCGCCAAAGGAGATTGCCATGACACAAGCCCGCTACGCCTTCGTCAAAGCCAGGTGGCACGCCGACATCGTCGACCGTGCGCTCGACGGCTTCCTCGAACTGATTCCCGCCGCGCAGGTCGACGTGTTCGACGTGCCGGGCGCCTTCGAGCTGCCGCTGTTCTCGCGCGATCTCGCGGCGACGGGAAAGTATGCGGCCGTTGCCGCCGCCGCCTTCGTGGTCGATGGCGGGATCTATCGCCACGACTTCGTCGCCCAGGCCGTCGTCGACGGATTGATGCGCGCCGGCATGGATACCGGCGTGCCGGTCCTGTCGGTGTCGCTGACGCCGCATCACTATCAGGAGACCGAACACCACAACGCGATCTTCCGCGCGCACTTCGTCGAGAAGGGCCGCGAGGCCGCCCGCGCCGCGCTGATGATCGGCAAGTCGCGCGCCGCCCTCGCGGCGTAGGCAATCCGCCGGCGGATCAGGCCGGGACGTAGCTGAGCCTCAGCACGTCCTCGCCGATCCGGTCGTGGGACACGAGACGAAGCGGCGGCCGCGGCCCGGCGAAGTAGGGTGTGCCGTGGCCCAGCACCACGGGGTGCAGGTAGATCCGGTACTCGTCGATCAGGCCCAGGTCGGTGAGGCTTCGCGCCAGGGTCGGGCCGGCGACTTCGATGTCGCCGTCGCGCCCGGCCTTCAGTTCGCGGATTGCGCCCTCCAGATCGCCCCGGATGAGCGTGGCGTTGGGGCCGACCGACTCCAGCGAGCGCGAGACGACCCATTTGGGCTGTCTCCGCCACGCCGCGGCGAAGGCGTGGCGCTCGGCATCCCACTCGGGATGATCGTCGTCCCAGTACCGCATCAACTCGTACACGTGGCGGCCGTAGAGACTGCCCGCCTGCCCTTCCGCCTCCTCGATGAAGTGGCGGAAGAGCGCGGGGCTGGGGCCGAACGACATGTGATCGACATAGCCGTCCAGCGACTGGTTCATGCCGAAGACGAGCCGGGCCATCCTGCTTCCTTTCCTCGCGTGATTCAGTTCTTCGAGTTTCTGCGAGTCGACAATTGTGAAAACTTGCTCCGCAGTGCACCCAGAAGCGGGTCGGCAAGACGCAGAAGACTGCCGGACGAATCGCCGTCGCTCTGGTCGCCGGGAAAGGGCTGGAAACTCGACAGGAGTTCCCGAATGACAATCTTGCCGTAGGCGTCGTTCAAATGCATCCAGTCGGGCTTCGTCCAGTTCGCGCGGCGATATTCATTCTTCGACAGAAGCGGCGAGGCGAGAGTGGCCTTGGGCTGTTCCAGCAGGACCAGGTCTTCGGCGGCCAGACGGCGGCATGCCTCGTCATAGGCTGCGCGAAGAGACGGTGCATCGGTCGCTGCAGCGGCTATTTCAATGCCCTCCGGCGAGTTGTCCAACGTCAGGACTACCTCGGAGAGGGCAGGGGTGGGCGCCAGCCAGATCACCTTGTCGGTGACCTGCCGGAGCTTGCCAACGAGGGCCATAGCCGGTTAGGCTTTCAACCGGTCTCCGAGAGCATCCAGGAAACATTCATCGGAAACCAGTTGAAACCTGCCTTCCCTTCCATTGTGAGAATCGGCCCGCCATTCCGAGTAGAGTCGGGTGACGGCACTCACCCCGCATCACAGGACCACCACGCAAAACGCGTCATAGTCGGCGGCGACCAACTCGCGTTGGCCGCCGGAGGTGATCTTGACCCATCGCGCGACGTTGTCGCTCTTGAAGACGAGCCGGTCGCCCTGCGGTTCGCAGCACTCCAGTTGCTTTCCCGGTGCGGCGAAAAAAACGAGCTCGACGTCCGGATAGGCCTTGCCGAGTGAATTCCAGGCGCGCTTCCAGTTCTCGAGATGAGAGTTGCCCATCAGGGCAATGCGGATCATCGGGAGAACGCATCGAGGAGGATGTCCTCGCAAATCGCCTCGGCAGCCGGGGCCTCGGGCGTATGGCCCTCCGCGCGGCCCTCGTCCTGCGCGCCGGCTATGGCAGGAGTGGACGCCCGCGCAAGGGCCGGTTGCGCCTCGAAGAAGATCCGCATCACCGCCTCCACGCCCGGCTCGGTGATCCGTCGTGCGTCACCCGAGTGGAACGCTCCTCGCGTGGAGGCGCTGGAGAGGAGGTCGAAGGATGGAAAGTAATCGACGTTCTCGAAAGCCTCGGCCAACGTTCCGGCCACCGCGCGCAGCACCGATTTCGAATAGGTCGTCGCGACGAGAACGTGTTTGTCGCTGGCCGTGGCCGCGAGCGGAACCGGCGAGACGGTGAGCAGGAACTTCAACTCGGGATTCCGCTTCATCGCGAGCCGGCGGAACTTGACGAAGTCCTTGTACACCTCGGGGAAATCGAAGTTCCTGAAGGCGTGCATTTCGGGTTGATAGGAGCCGGCAATCGTACCCGGTGCGGTCGGATACACCGTGCCCGACTCCCTGTGGGTCCAGGCTTCCGTCAGGCCGAGCGTGAAGACGAAGACATCGGCCTTGGCGAACAGGCGTCGCACCTGGACGAGATGCTGCTGGCGGTGTCGCTGCACGGCCTCGGCGGAAGGCAATCCCCCGGGTTCGACCCCGATCCGCATCGCATCGAAGAAGCGGCCGTCCCGTTCCCAGACGGCGTCGGATGGCGCGAACCGGCCAAGGGCTTCCTCGGTGAGCTGCAGGAGATGGCGAACCGTGTAGATGTTGCCGTATCGGGCCGAATATATGCGGTAGCCGTATTTGACGGCGTTGACCGCGGACAGCGCGGATGGGCCCGGCTCGAGGTCGACGACGGCGGCATTCCTCGCGCGCAGATATCGGGAAATATGCTGGGCGAAGCAGCTGCCCGCTGTCGCAATGCGCGTATCCGGAGTGAAATGGAACTTCGGCTGCCACAACCCGGATACGGTCTCCGGAGACCGCCCGGAGACGGCTCCCTTCCAGAAACTTCGGGAAGGGAGGTCGGAGTATGGTGAAATCATCGGGAGACTCGATCTCGTTCGGATTGCACCATGTTCGTTGCCGCGAGACCCTAGTCGAGCCGGACGCTCACGCCTTCCAGTCCCTTGCCCGAGGCGGGATAGCGCGTCATCACCTCGGCATCGTGGCCGGGAATCACCATCTCCACGCGGCCATCGGCCAGCTTCTTGAGTTTGTCGTAGCCCGCCAGCATGTCGGCGACCGAGTAGACGATCGAGAACAGCTTGTCGTTGTTGACGCCCCAGAAATAGTGGCTGGCGTCGGAGGCCAGCACGAGCCAGCCGTTGCGCGTGTTGATGCGCACCGACTGGATGCCGGCGGTATGGCCGCCGATCAGGTGCAGCGAGATGCCGGGCTGCAGCTCCTCGTCGCCGTCATGGAACACCAGCCGGCCGCCGTAGAGCGCGCGCACCATGCCGACGATGTCCTCGCACTCGTAGGCGTGGCGGAACGGTCCCTTGCACATGTGCCGGCCGGTCGCGAAGTTCATCTCCTTGTCCTGGAGATGGAAGCGCGCCTTGGGGAAGCGGTCCCAGTTGCCGATATGGTCGTAGTGGAGATGGGTGACGATGACGTCCTCGACCTCCTTCGCGTCGACCCCGACCTCGCCGAGGAGATCGGCCGGGTTCTTCTTCACCTCGCGGCCGCGCAGTTTGCCGACCGTGGCGTTGAAGCCGGTGTCGATCACGATGGGTTTGCCGCCGAGGACGCGATGGCCGTTCTCGTCCAGCGGGATCGCCACCCAGACGAAATAGTCCATCGGGAAGTCGGCATCGTGCGGGTCGGGGTTGATCTGGACTTCCCATGCCTTGCGCGGCAGGTGGGCATACTTGACCGCATGCACCTCGTAGATGGGCGTCGAACGCATCTTTGTTTCCTTCCCGGCGGGTTCGTTGCCGGGACCCTAGCGCGCCGGCCGGCTCGGGCGCTATAGTCGCGTCATGGCCCGCACGGACCTCCCTGGACGGCGAATTAGCACCACGGTTTGCACTGCAAACCGTTGCGTTGCCGCGTTCGCCTTTTATCCGTCCAAGGAATCGTCCGATGTCCGCCATTCTCTCCCTGAAGCGTAGTAACTCCGCCGTCCGTTATTGTTTCGAGGCCGACGCCGAGCCCGGCGTGCTGCCACGCGCGCTCGAACTTCTGGCCAAGCGCGGCCTCGTGCCCGCCCGCGTCTTCGCGCAGGCCGACGGCGACGGACTCAATGTCGAGATCGAGGTCGAGGGGCTGGAGCCGGCCGTGGCCGAACATGTCGGCCGCTCACTCGGCCAGATCGTCGGCGTGCGGCACGTGTTCTGACTCATTGATCCGTCGTCCCGACCGGAGCGAAGCGGAGTGGAGGGACCTTTTCTCCAAGGTCTGACGGCTTGGAGAGGAAAAAAGGTCTCTCCACTCCGCGCTTCGCGCTCCGGTCGAGACGACGGCGGAAGTTACTCCGTAAACGTGATCTTGTTGTCGCGGATCACCTTGCCCCAGGTCTCGACCTCGCCCTTGGCGAAGTCGTTCATCTGGGCCGGCGTCCAGTCCTTCAGCACGATGCCGAGCTGGTTGGCACGGGCGACGACGGCTTCCATCTTGCCGACCTTGCGCATCGCGGCGTTCAATTTGTCGACGATCGGCTGCGGTGTGCCGGCCGGCGCGAACAGCGCGAACCAGCCGTCGAGGATGAAGCCCGGCAGGCCCGCTTCGGCGGTCGTCGGGATGTCGGGAAAGGCCGGCAGACGGCTATCGCTCGCGAGCGCCAGCGCCTTGAGGTTGCCGTTGCGGATATGGCCGGACACGGAGGGCGGCGTCACGATCAGCAGCTCGACTTGGCCCGCGACGGTGTCGGCGGTGGCGGGGCCGGCGCCCTTGTAGGGCACGTGGATCAGGTCGAGGCCCGCCGCCTTGTTCAGCAGCACGCCGCCGAGATGCGGCACGGAGCCGGCACCGACCGAGGCGTAGTTCAGCTTGCCGGGATTGGCCTTGGCGTAGGCGATGAAACTCTTGAGATCGTCGGCCGGCACCTTCTTGGCGACCACGATGACGTGCGGCGCCACCGCGCCCATCGCCACGCCCACGAAATCGTCGGGCTTCCAGTTGAGATCCTTGATCAGTGCCGGGTTGGCCGAATGGTAGGCCGAGTACTGCATCAGCAGCGTGTAGCCGTCGGGCTTGGCGCGGGCGACGATGGCGGTGCCGATGTTGCCGTTGCCGCCGCCCTTGTTGTCGACGATCACCTGCACGCCCAGCTCCTGGCTCAGCAGGTCGGAATAGAGACGCGTGACGAGATCGGTGCCGCCGCCCGGTGGCGCGGGCACCACCATGGTGATGGGCTTGTCGGGGTAGGCACCTTGTGCACGCGCGGTGCCGGCGAGGGCGGTGGTGGCGGCGAGCGCCACGAAGCTTCGGCGTTTCATGTGTTGTCTCATGGGAAGTTCCTCCTCCAGGTTTCTTTCAGTTCCGGCCGTGCATCGACCTTGCGCGCGATGGCGAATAGCTTGGGCGTCTCGATCTCGAACCAGCCGCGACGCGGGCGCCAGCGGGTCATGACGTCGAGATAGATGTCGAGGGCGGAGAAGCGCTCGCCCAGGAACCACGGTGCGCCGGCCTGGCTCTCGATCTGGCGCCACAGCCGCTGGGCATAGGCGTCGGTGGCGGCGCGAAACGGATCGCGCGCGTTGTTGACCGAGACGAAGCGCGACGGATCGTCGGCATAGGTGAAGGTCGGGTAGATGTTGGCCACCAGGAACACCAGCCAGCGCAGGAACGAAGCGCGCTCCGCGCTGCCGGCGGCCGGCACCAGCGAGTCGGTGCCGGTGATGTCGGCCAGCAGCAGCGTGATGGCGGCGCTCTCGCTCATGACCGTGCCGTCGGGCAGGACCAGGGTCGGCACCTGTGCCAGCGGGTTCACCTTCTCGAGCTTCGCCTTCGCGCCGGGATCCTTGAACAGATCCCCGACCGTTTCGTAGGCGAAAGGCAGCCCGTACCAGTCGAGCTGTGCCTCGATGAGGGCCGAGCCCCAGCCGGGCCGGCCCCAGAGTGTGTAGCTCATGATGTCATCCTGAGCGCAGCGAAGGATCTCACGTTTCCTCCAGAATCGCAGGTTGCTCCGTCAGGTCCTTCGCTTCGCTCAGGACGACATACGCGAGTTAGGGCTTCTGCAGCGGCTGGATCAGGCTCGACGTGTCCCAGCGGCCGCCGCCGCGCGCCTGCACGCGCTCGTAGAACTGGTCGACCAGCGCGACCAGCGGCATGCCGGCCTTCTGGCGCTTGCCCTCGGCCATGGCGATGCCGAGGTCCTTGCGCATCCAGTCGACGGCGAAGCCGTAGTCGAACTTGCCGTTCACCATGTTCTGCCAGCGATTCTCCATCTGCCAGCTCTGCGCCGCGCCCTTGGAGATGGCGCCCAGCGCCTTCTCCATGTCGAGCCCGGCGCGCTGGCCGAGGTTCAGCGCCTCGGCGAGGCCCTGCACGATGCCGGCGATGCACATCTGGTTCATCATCTTGGTGACCTGACCCGAGCCCGGCGGGCCGATCAGCGTGACCGCCTTCGAGAAGGCGTCGGCCACCGGCTTGGCCTTGTCGAACGGGCCCTGCTCGCCGCCGCACATCACGGTGAGCTGGCCGTTCTCGGCGCCCGCCTGTCCGCCCGAGACCGGCGCGTCGATGAAGTCGATGCCGAGCTTCTTGCCCTCGGCATGAAGCTCGCGGGCGATGTCGGCCGAGGCCGTGGTGTTGTCGAAGAAGATGGTGCCCTTGGACATGCCGGCAAAGGCGCCGTCCGGCCCCAGCACGACCGAGCGCAGGTCGTCGTCGTTGCCGACGCAGCAGAACACGATCTCCTGCCCCTGGGCGGCCTCGCGCGGCGTCTTGGCGGCCTTGCCCTTGTGCTTCTGCGTCCACGCCTCGGCCTTGGCGAAGGTGCGGTTATAGACCGTGACCTCGTGGCCCTTCGCGGCGAGATGCCCCGCCATCGGAAAGCCCATCACGCCCAGTCCCAGAAATGCCACCTTGGCCATCGTTCTCTCCCGCGAAATTCCGTCCCTGTCCTGCAGGGCGGCCGCGATCATAGAGGCAAAACGCGGCTGTGCCAGAGGGGGGGGAGTGGGGGAAATCAGCGTCCCAACAGCACTAGTGTTAGCAGGACCTAGCGATCGGGGTGGCACTTCTGCTTGGCGAGTGAACCGGTCATTCAAGAAAGGGCGATGTTCGCGTCTGTTCCTCACTTGCCTCCGTCAAGCGAGCGCTTGAGATTAGTTCGCCTTTGAACGTTCAAGGTTGAGCGCGAGCAACGCGGCCAGAGCGTCATCGTTAGATATGGTGGCAGGCCATCCATAAGCGGCCGCCACGGCGTCATCCAACGCCCTGTGTGCTTCTGATAGCCATTCAGGGCACTCATTGTAGAGAGCTGTGAGAGTGCGAGCGGTCAAGAGCCGACTAGCCCGATCGTCAACAGGCTCAACTCGCTCAGGAAAGGCCCATCCCTCTTCGGGGAATTCAACGATTTCTGGCGAAAATCGTATTAAATCACTTGGGTACAGCCATGCATTCCGGAGCCTGTCCAAGTTTGCGGCTGCTTCTCCGATGGCAGGTGCTGATGGAAGAGCAAGAGCCGTATTCGCAGGCACATCTGGAGTCATGCCTTCAGGAAATGGATAAGTGGCAAAAGTCGTGGTGTGTGTATAGCGCGGTCGATCCTGCAGATCAGATCCTTTCCGAAGAGACCAAGCCGCATGGAAGCGGCTATGCAGCAAACCAAACATCAAATCATCGTCGCGTGGTATGACAATTAGATTCTTGTCCGGCAGCACTGGGTAGGAGAGCCATACGAACAATCTGTGCTGAGCGGTCTCGGGGGTCACAATGTACCGCGGAATCTTTTGAATCCGTGACCGCATGTCCTTTCGGGGCCAATGTGGTTCCCACCACCGAGGTCCTGCTCGCTCGCCAAGCGCCGCACGGAGTTCTTCTACGGACCGTCCTTCTTCATCAGTCGTTGTCGCAACATGTTGAAAGGGCAGAACGAATAGCGATGCATCGGCACGTGCGAGCCCTAAGGGTAAATCTATTAGCCACATGTCACGTGGGCGCCCGGTCAGATCATCCCCGTTCCAGTATGGCTTAAGAATTTCGGCATTCGTGCGCCCATTCGGGTTGGCTGGCTCTTGCATCCAGTTGCGCGCAACAGTGCCGCTCACATCGAACGGCCCGCTTTTCTGGATTCCAAGAAATGCCCCCTTGCGATTCTCTCGCAGAGAGTGGGCCATCGTTAGATTGAACCCAGCAGTAAGATCAGCATTGATTGAGCTGACTTCCTGACCATTCAACCGTGCCGGTTCCGGGCTTCGCGCAAAGCAGATCAGAGATACGTCAACATTCGCGCCATCAATGGTCCACCGTTCTTCACTCCAAGCCTCGAATATTGGAGTGGTCGCAACTATCCGCCTTAACACAGGCAAATTTGTGTTTTTTCGGATCGAGTTGGTCGCAACCAGCGCAGCACGATCTGCCAATCCGGCTTCAACCATCGAACGGGCATTTTCGAACCAATAGCAAACAAGGTCAGTAAAGCCTGGTAGGCGGTCGGCGTAGATGGTGCGGATTGCTTCCGTCTTTTCTACTCCCAACATCCTCTTCATCAACTTAGCGCCTAGATAGGGCGGGTTGCCGACAATGGCGTGAGCCTTTGGCCAACTGGCGGGCGTACCATCGGGATTAATAATCGCGTCCCGACACTCGATGGTTTCCAGAGGTCTTAGGACTGGATTCGCCGGAGGAGGTAGCCCATTTCTGCGCGCCCATTGGATGTGGCCGATCCAGACTGACACTCGCGCCAATTCGGCAGCATAGGGATTGATTTCGATGCCATGCACAGCTTCCGGGCCAACCTGATTGAACTCTCGGGGCAAGCCTAGCGCTTCGGCCTCCACGGACGCGCGCAACTCAAGGTCCTTCAAGGCAAGAAGCGATACGTACAGAAAGTTTCCGGAGCCGCAGGCAGGGTCTAGCACCCGGAAGCTACGGATGCGGTCGAGGAAGCGCTGGTATGCCTTGCGCATTTCAAGTCGCGCAGCGTTCTTGGCCCGTGCGTTCTTGGCGGAAGTTGCGCGATCGTCGGCGGCCAGGATTTCGGCTTTGACTGCGTTCCATTCCCTCAGCAACGGCCGCTCGATCGCGGCCTCGACCAATCGCCCGATCTTCTCGCGGTCCGTGTAATGGGCACCGAGCTGACTGCGCTTGTCGGGATC
>JAKFVZ010000460.1 GCA_021732965.1 Reyranella sp. | reverse complement strand
GTTGCCGGCGTCGGCCACGAACATGTCGTTGAGAAAACGCCCCTGCGGCGTCAGCAGGGCGGCCCAGATGGCCCGGTCCGGCGCGACTTTCCGCGTGTCGTTGGAAATCAGGCCCTGCAGAAACTCGACGCGGTCTGCGCCCGCCACGGAAATGACGCTGCGATGGGGCAACAGGCTGAACTGGGAGGACATGCCGGAGACTTGGGGGTGCTCTCAGCCCTTGGCAAGCGCTTCAAGTCCACTGAAAAGATGTGGCTAATCCCGGACGGCACGCCTCAGCCGAGGATGCCGCGCTGCCGCAGGGACTGCAGCACAAGCTCGACTTCCTGATCGACGGACATTTCGGCCGTCCGGAGATGGATGTCGGGCGTCTCGGGCGGTTCGTACGCCGAGTCCAGTCCGGTGAAGTTCGCGATCTTGCCTTCGCGCGCCTTGCGGTAGAGGCCCTTGGGATCGCGGCGTTCGCATTCGGCGAGGGATGTATCGACAAAGATTTCAAGGAATTCGTCGGCCCCCAGACGTTCACGCGCGAGCTGCCGCTCGGCCCGGAAGGGCGAGATGAACGACACCAGCACGATGAGGCCGGCGTCTGCCAGGAGCCGGGCGACCTCGATGACGCGCCGAATGTTTTCCACCCGGTCCGTGTCCGTGAAGCCGAGGTCGCGATTGAGGCCGTGGCGGATATTGTCGCCATCGAGAATGTAGGTATGGCTTCCCAGGGCCAGCAGCCGTTTGTCGATCGCATCGGCGACCGTGGATTTGCCGGAGCCGGAGAAGCCTGTGAACCAGAGCACGGCCGGCCGATGGCCCTTGATCGCCGAGCGCGCGGAGCGGTCGGTGCTGAAGTTCTGCCACGTCAGGTTGGCCGCACGCCGGAGAGGGAAGCGGATCATGCCCGCTCCGACCGTGCCGTTGGTGACCCGGTCGATCAGGATGAAGTTGCCGGTGTTCCGGTTGTCCGCATAGGCGTCGAAGGCGGCCGGCCTGTCGAGACCGAGGTTCGCGAAGCCGATCTGGTTGACGTCGAGCTGCTTGGCCGCACGCCCGGCACCGGTGTTCATGTCGAGCCGGTGCTTCAGTTCCGTCACCGTCGCCGTGTAGGTCGCCGTTCCCAGTCGCATGACGTAGGGCCGGCCCGGCAGCATCGGCGCCTCGTCCAGCCATACGAGGTCGGCGGCGAACTGGTCGGCAAGATGGGGCGGGTGCTCGCATCCGGCGAGGAGATCGCCGCGGGAGACGTCGACGGCATCCGCCAGGGTGAGTGACACCGCCTGTCCGGCCCGTGCTTCCTCGAGATCGCCGTCGAAGGTGATGATGCGGGCGACCCGGGATTGGACGCCCGAGGGCTGGACGGCGACCTCGTCCCCGACGCGAACGTGGCCGCCGAGGATCGTGCCCGCGTAGCTGCGAAAACCCGACGCGCCGCGATTGACCCATTGCACATTGAAACGAAAGGGCTTGCTCGAAGCATCGGGAATCTCGACCGTTTCGAGATAGCGCAACAGTGTCGGCCCCTGATACCAGGGCGTCGCATCGCTCTGCCGGATGACGTTGTCGCCTTGCAGCGCTGAAACCGGGATGCTGGTGACGTCCGACAGGCCGAGCTGCCCGGCCATGGATGCATAAGCCGCGACGATCTCGGCAAAGTCGCGCTGCCGGTAGTCGATCAGGTCCATCTTGTTGACGGCCAGCACGACGCGACGGATGCCCATCGTCGAGACGATCGCACTGTGGCGCCACGTCTGGCTGAGAAGGCCTTTCGATGCGTCCACCAGAACGATGGCGACGTCCGCAGCCGACGCGGCGGTCGCCATGTTGCGCGTGTACTGTTCGTGGCCGGGCGTGTCGGCCAGGATGAAGCGGCGCCGCGGCGTCGTGAAGAACCTGTAGCCGACGTCGATGGTGATGCCTTGCTCGCGTTCGGCTTGCAGGCCGTCGAGCAGCATTGCGTAATCGGGAAGGCTGTTGTTGCCCGAACTCGGAACCGCGCCCCGCAACTGATCCTCGGGAACGGCGCCGGCGTCGGCCAGCAGGCGTCCGATCAGCGTGCTCTTTCCGTCGTCGACGCTGCCGCAGGTGATGAGGCGGAGCAGGTCCCGATGTGCCGTGTTGCCGCTCAGGGTCGCATCCATCAGAAATAGCCCTCGGCCTTGCGGCGCTCCATCGAGCCTCCCGCACCGTGATCGATCGCCCGGCCCTGGCGCTCGGATGTCCGGGAGTCCGCGAGTTCGGCAATGATGGCCTCGAGCGTGGTCGCACGGGATTCGACGGCGCCGGTGAGCGGATAGCATCCGAGCGTGCGGAATCTGACCCAGCGCTCCTGCGGCACTTCGTCGGGCCGGAGGGGCAGGCGGGAATCATCGACCATGATTAGCATCCCGTCGCGCTCGACGACCGGCCGCTGCGCCGCGAAGTAGAGCGGAACGACCGGAATCTCTTCCTGTGCGATGTACGTCCAGACGTCCAATTCGGTCCAGTTGGACAAAGGAAAGACGCGAGTGCTTTCGCCCGGGCCGAGGCGGTTGTTGTAGAGGTGCCAGAGTTCGGGCTGCTGGCGGCGCGGATCCCAGCGATGCGACGCGTTGCGGCGGGAGAAGATCCTCTCCTTGGCGCGGGACGGCTCCTCGTCACGGCGCGCTCCACCGATCGCGGCATCGAAGCCGTGATGGTCCAGCGCCTGCTTCAGGGCTTCCGTTTTCATCACGTCGGTATGGACCGCGGCACCGTGGGTGATGGGGCCGATGCCGGCCTTCAATCCCTCCGGATTGGTATGCACGAGAAGCTCGAGACCGAGTTCGCGGGCGCGCCGGTCGCGGAAGGCGATCATGTCCCGGAACTTCCAGGTCGTGTCGACGTGAAGAAGCTTGAAGGGGGGCTTGGCGGGATGAAATGCCTTGAGCGCGAGATGGAGAAGAACCGAAGAGTCCTTGCCGATCGAGTAGAGCAGCACCGGATTGGAAAACACGGCAGCGGTCTCCCGCAGCACATGAATGCTCTCGGCTTCCAATTGTTCGAGGAAATTTAGCGAGACTGGCACACCGGCTTGTCCTTGCTCTGGCGGGGCGGCTTCAGCGGGAAGCGTGCTTCCTGGGTCGTTGGTCGCTTTCGTATGCCAACCGAATCGACGGAGTCCGCTGTGCTGGCCAGGCGAAGAGCCGGCAATCGACGCCCAGGTCGCTCAGCACCGAGATCGCTTCGTCCCGCAATCCGGAGTCCATCGGCTGTTCGCGCTCGGAGTCGTCCGAGGGACGCATGTGGCTTTGGCTGTTGCGGCCGTTGCGCGTGCCATCGAGCGAGCGGCCAAGCCTGCCTTCGATCGCTCGCATGTGTTCCTTGCGGGCGAGCCGCACGGCGGCGGGAAGCATCGGCCAGGGTCGGCGGGTGGTCGAGAAGTGATCGAGCAGGGTCGTCATCGTTTCCACCGGCCGTTCGATCAGGCATTCGTAGGGAACGAGCTTGACGAGACCGGGGTAACGGGCGGCCAGATCCTGATAGGAAACGAACTGGCGCGCGTAGGACGTCAGCGCGGCCTCGAAGAGATACTCGCGAAACGACATGTCCGCCACCGGCCGACCGCGAAACGTATGGTAGGCGGGGCTGACATGCGCCTGACAGTAGCGAAAATACGAAGCGGCCTGATCCACGGGGTTTCGATAGACGAGCGCGATCGGGGCTCCACGCCCCCTGCGTGCCGCACGGTCCATTGCCGGGACCTTGATGGGCGTGAAGTCGTAGGTCGCCAGATCGACCGGCGTGTGGCGATAACTCTCCTCTTCATGAAGACAGTCGTAGCCCGGAACGTGGAAGCTGGTTTGTCTCCACCAGTTCGGCTTGCTGGCGAGGTTTTCGAAGCCGGGGCAGACCGTATGCCCGATGAACAGGTGATCGTCGGGAAGCGTTCCTGCGACGCGAAACAGCGGCCCGCCCCTGAAGCGCTCGAAATCGAAGGCCGGGCCCTGCGGATTGCCGACGATTTCGCCTGTCAGCAGATCATCCAGTCGGCCAGCCCGGTCCAGATGGCACACGAAGGAGAACACGTATCGCAGGAACCATGTGCCTGAACGCGGAACGGTCGAAAGGACAGGGAGGCGATAATTTCCGAACATGTGCACGATACGAAGGAAGCACCCTGAGTGTCCCCACTCATAACTTACATTTATCTTAACAGGCCACGGCAAAACGGCGTCCCGCTTTTGAGCAAGGCCGCCAATACAACTCGATCGGGTTGTGGAATCGATCATTCATTAGCTTGGTCCATTTCTTGCATTGCGGTCTTCCCGTACCGCTTGGCAATCCTTGACGGAGCAGCTGTCGTTCACGCGACCGTGAGCAGGAGCGGCTCTCTTCGTCTCCGTGATCTACTCGACAGTGCTCGCCGCGATCGGCGGAAGCGGACCCCTCGCAAAGGCTGTTTGAGCGCCTGCGGCCTTGCTACAGAGGGACCGCCATTCGTTGAGGAGATCCCATGACTTTCCGCGCGCTCGTCTTGACCCAGGGTGCCGACCGTAAGGTCAGCGGCACCATCGAAACCCTGCCCGAGGACAGGCTGCCGGCGGGCGACGTCACCGTTGCCATCGATTACTCGACCCTGAACTACAAGGACGGCCTCGTGCTCACGTCCGGCGGCGGCCTGGTGAAGACCTGGCCGCATGTCGGCGGCATCGACTTCGCCGGCACCGTCGAGACCTCCCAGAACCCCGCTTTCAAGGCCGGCGACAAGGTGGTGCTGAACGGCTATCGCGTCGGCGAACTCCATTGGGGCGGCTATGCCACCAAGGCGCGCGTGAAGGGCGACTGGCTGGTCAGGCTGCCGGCCTCGATCTCGTCCAGGCGCGCGATGGCGATCGGCACGGCCGGCTACACCTCCATGCTCTGCGTCATGGCGCTGGAGAAGCACGGGATCACCCCGGCCTCGGGCGAGATCCTGGTGACCGGTGCGGCGGGCGGTGTCGGCTCGGTGGCCGTCGCGATCCTGGCGAAGCTTGGCTACACCGTCGTCGCCGCCACCGGTCGTGCGCAGGAGGGCGATTACCTGAAGGCGCTCGGCGCCACGACGATCATGGACCGCAAGGAACTGACCGAGGCGCCGGACCGGCCATTGCTCGGAGAGCGCTTCGCGGGCGTCGTCGACACCGTTTCCGGCGTGATGTTTGCAAGGGCGCTGGCGCAGGTGAAGTACGGCGGTGCGGCGGCGGTTTGCGGCCTCGCCGCCGGACCTGCGTTCCCGGGCTCGATCCTGCCCTTTATCCTGCGCGGTGTGTCCGTCTACGGCATCGACTCGGTGATGCTGCCGAAGGCGCCGCGCGAGGAGGCGTGGCGTCGTCTCGGGAGCGACCTGCCGCTCGACAAGCTCGACTCCACGGTCAGCGAGGCGGGGCTCGGCGATCTGATGACGCTGGCCCCAAAAATCCTCAAAGGAGAGATACGTGGTCGCGTAGTTGTCGACGTGAACAAGTGATAGCTTGGTTTCAAGTCCATTCTTAGCCTGAAGGTTTGCCGATGACGCCGCCGAACACCGCGCCCGCCGCCAACAATCTCGAAGCGTTCTTCATGCCGTTCACCGCGAACCGGCAGTTCAAGAAGAACCCGCGCATGCTGGCCCGGGCGAAGGGTGTTCATTACTGGACGCCGGAAGGCCGCAAGATCATCGACGGCACCGCCGGTCTGTGGTGCGTCAATGCCGGCCACGGCCGCGAGGAGATCAAGGCGGCGATCGCCAAGCAGCTCGACGAGATGGACTATGCGCCGTCGTTCCAGATGGGCCATCCCAAGGCGTTCGAGCTGGCGGCACGGCATGCCGCCCTGTTGCCGGGCGACCTGAACCACGCCTTCTACTGCAACTCGGGCTCGGAGGCAGTCGACAGCGCCCTCAAGATCGCGCTGGCTTATCACCGCGCCAACGGCCAGGGCACGCGCACCCGCTTCGTCGGCCGCGAGCGCGGCTACCACGGCGTTGGCTTCGGCGGCATCTCCGTCGGCGGCATGGTGAACAATCGCAAGTGGTTCGGCGCGATGCTGCCGGGCGTCGATCACCTGCCGCACACCCACCTGCCGGAGAACGCGTTCTCCAAGGGTGAGCCGGAGAACGGCGCCCATCTCGCCGATGCGCTGGAAGGCATCGTCGGCCTGCACGACGCCTCGAACATCGCCGCCGTCATCGTCGAGCCCTGCGCCGGCTCGACCGGCTTCCTGCCGCCGCCGAAGGGCTACCTGAAGCGCCTGCGCGAGATCTGCGACAAGCACGGCATCCTGCTGATCTTCGACGAGGTCATCACCGGCTTCGGCCGCCTCGGCACCGCCTTCGCGGCCGACAAGTTCGGCGTGATCCCCGACCTCATGACTGTGGCCAAGGGCATTTCCAACGCGACCGTCCCGATGGGTGGCGTGTTCGTGCGCAAGAACGTGTTCGACGGCCTGATGAACGGTCCGGAGAACGCGATCGACCTGTTCCACGGCTATACCTACTCGGCCCATCCGCTGGCCTGCGCCGCGGCCTCGGCCGTGCTCGACATCTATCGCGACGAGGAGCTGTTCGCCCGCGCCGCCGAACTGTCGCCGTACTGGGAAGAGGGTATCCACTCGCTTAAGGGCCTGCCTAACGTCACCGACATCCGGAACCTCGGCATGGCCTGCGGCATCGACCTCGCCCCCGAGGGTCCGGTGGGCACGCGCGGCTACAAGGCCTTCGCCAAGGCCTTCGAACTCGGCCTGATGGTCCGCCAGTCCGGCGATGCGATCGCGATGTCGCCGCCGCTGGTGATCGAGAAGGCACAGATCGACGAGATCGTCGAGATCACCGCGAAGACGATCAAGGCAGTCGCCTAGCGTCCCAAGCGCATGGCGTTCGGCGCGGAGCGCCGGTAAAACGGTTCCTCGACCAGCCGCGTTGCAAGGGTCGGGGAACGGGCGAAGTGATTCTCGATGACAATGTGACGGCGCTGGTGGGCGCCGCCGCCGCGGTGGGCCATGTCGCCATTGCCGGCGCGGTGACGGTCCATGTGCTGCTCTACAAGCGCAGTGTCGGCGCCGCCGTCTCCTGGATCGGGATCGCCTGGCTGTCGCCCTTTCTGGGCGGACTGCTCTACGCCATCATGGGCATCAACCGCGTGAAGCGGCGCGCCCAGAGGCTGAGACGCCAGCGCCAGCCTCTGATGCTAGCCACGTCCGATGGTGCCCGGGGAGCGACGGACTCGCTCACGCCGCTGGAATATGCGGTCGGCCGGCTGACCGGCCTGCCCTCGAAGCCCGGAAACTCCGTGGAGATGCTGCGCAGCGGCGACCAGGCCTATCCGCGCATGCTCGAGGAGATCGGCCGGGCGCAGAAAAGCGTCGGCCTGTGCAGCTACATCTTCCGGGCCGACGAGGCGGGCGAGAAGTTCCATGAGGCGCTGATCGCGGCGCAGAAGCGCGGCGTGCAGGTGCGGGTGCTGATCGACGGCATCGGCAGCGGTTACTTCTGGTCGGGCACCTACGACCGCCTGCGCAAGGCGGGCGTCCCGGTCGCGCGCTTCCTGCATTCCTACTTCCCGTGGCAGACGCCGTTCCTCAACCTGCGCAACCACCGCAAGCTGCTGGTGGTAGACGGCAGGGTCGCCTTCACCGGCGGCCTCAACATCGGGGCGGAGAATGTCGAGGCGACCAATCCGTCGCACCGCGTCCGCGACACTCATTTCCGCATCGAAGGACCGGTGGTCGAGCAGCTCACCGACGCCTTCGCCGACGACTGGCTGTTCACGACCGGCGAGCACCTGCCCGATGCGGACTGGTTCCCCCCGCTGGAGCCGGTGGGCACGGTGTCGGCGCGGGTCGTGCCGTCGGGTCCCGACGAGGACATGGAGCAGATCGAGTTCGTGACGCTGCACGCCATTTCGTGCGCGCGCTCCTCGATCCGCGTGGTGACGCCGTACTTCCTGCCGGGCGAGCCGCTCACGATGGCGCTCGGCCTCGCGGCGATGCGCGGCATCGAGGTGGACATCCTGCTGCCCGAGAATTCCAACCACGCGATCCTCGACTGGGCGCGGCGCGTGCCGTTGCGGCCGCTGATCGAGGCGGGCTGCCGCATCTGGCTGATGCCGGCGCCGTTCGACCACTCCAAGCTCATGACGATCGATGATTCCTGGTCGTTCATCGGCAGCGCCAACTGGGATACGCGCAGCTTCCGGCTGAATTTCGAGCTGAACGTGGAGCTGCACGACGCGGCCTTCGCGCGACGGATCGTGGAGTCGGCCACGCCGCAGCAGCGCCTGACACTGGCCGATATCGACGGCGACCCGCTGCCGATCCGCCTGCGCAACAGCGCGGCGCGGCTGTTGCAGCCCTACCTGTAGAAACGGCGCAGCCGGTCCTTGCGGGCCGACGAAGGCGCGGGTTCGGCGTGCGGGCCTTCAAGGTGTAACTCGAGCCTGATCGGCCGGTGGTCGGAGGGGCCGAAGTCGAGCGCGGCAGAGGCGCGGCAGACCAGCCCGTGGGCCAGGCAGCGGTCGAGCCGGACCGGCATCACGTTGCCGGACAGGTGCGTGGGCTCGCGCGGGCCGACATCGGCGAAGCCCGGCAGGACCACCGGCCCCACCGCGTTGTAGTCGCCGATGATCGCCGACGGCTTTCCCTGCAGCGCTGCGGCCACGCGGGCGAGTTGGCGGCGGTTGAGGAGCTGTCCATGCGACAGGTGGACGTTGGCGAGCGTGATCTCGCCCATCTGGATGATCTGGGCACGACGGCGCGGCAGGCGACCGGGCAGGCGCGAGGCCGGCAGCGACAAGGCCACCGGCCGCGGAAAATGAGTCGGGCTCCAGACCGCGAGCCCATGGATGCGGCCGAGCCAGGACAGCCGGTAGAAGTGACCGCCCACCAGCTCCGGCAGCTTCTCGATATGCTGTGTCGCCTCCTGCATCAGCAGCACGTCGGGCTTCTGGATGCCAATCAGCGTCGCCACGTCCTCGACGGCGGCGCCCGTCAGCCGCAGAAGGTTCCAGCTGATGACCTTCACGGTTTTGCAGCCTTGTCGCGGCGGGCGTCGCGGATCCGTGCGGTCATCGATCCCGTGCCGCCGGCCGCGGCCTGCAGCTCGTTGCGCACCTGCTCGCGACGCTCGTGGATCGAGGCGATCACCAGGCCCATCGGCACGCCGAGCCCGACCAGCGCCGATTCGGCCAGCTGCAGGCTGGCCTCGATCGTTTCCGGCACCGTGTCGGTGACGGCCAGCGTGTAGAGATGGCGGGCATGTTGGGCATCGTGGGCGCGTGCCACGATCATCACGTCCGGCCGGCGTGCCCGCACGGCCCGTACCACGTCGTCGACCGTCGCCGTGTCGATGGTGACGATCACGCCCGTCGCCTCGTCGATGCCGCAGCGCTGCAGGAACAGCGAATTCGAGGCGTCGCCGAAATAGACGGGACGGCCGAGCTTGCGCCAGCGCTCGACACGCACGGCGTCGTGGTCGGCGGCGATGTAGGAAATCTGGTGCCTGTCGAGCAGGTCGCAGACGAGTTGGCCGACCCGGCCGTGACCCACGACGATCACGCGTTTGGCGTGGTCGGCGGGAGGTAGTGGCGTCGCCGGTGCATCGCCCGTCACCTGTTTGGCGACACGCTGGGCGGCACGGCGCGCGAAGAGGGACACGAACGGGAGCGTCCCCATGGTCAGCGACACCACCGCGAGAACACCCGCGGCCACGCCGGGCTGGACGAGGCCGAACTGGGAGGCGAGGCCGATGCCGATGAAGGCGAACTCGCCGCCGGGGGCCAGCAGCAGGCTGGTCTCGACGCTGGCGGCCCAGGGCACGCCGAAGAAGCGGCAGAGCGGCACCAGCAGCAGGGTCTTGGCGACCATCATGGCAAGGAAACCGCCGATCACGAGCACCGGTTCCCGCCAGATGAAGCTCAGGTCGATGTGCATGCCGACCGAAAAGAAGAAGACCCCGAGCAACAGACCGCGGAAGGGATCGATCATCGCCTCGACGGCCCGGCGATATTCGGTTTCCGCCAGCAGCAGGCCTGCAATGAAGGCGCCCAGCGCCATCGAGAGGCCGGCGAAGGCCGCGATCACGCCGGATCCGACGGCGATCAGCAGCGTCGCGGCCATGAAGAATTCGGGGTTGTCGGTGCTGGCGGCCAGGCGGAACAGGGGCTTCAGCACCAGCCGGCCAACCACCGCGATGACCGCGACCGCCAGGACGGCCTCGACCACGGCCACGACGACGCCCTGGATCACCGAGCCCTCGGAATGCCCACCCAGCGCGCTGATCAGGAACAGCAGGGGCACCACGGCCAGATCCTGGGCCAGCAGGATGGCGAAGCTGGTGCGGCCGGTCGTCGACATCATGCGGCGCTGGCCCGACAGCAGTTCCATGACGATGGCCGTGGACGAGAGCGCAAGGCAGGTGCCGATGATGAGGGCGGCGGCGGCCGGCTGGCCGAGCCAAAGCGCCGCCAGGCTGATGACGATGGCCGACAGGACCACCTGCAGGC
>JAKFVZ010000682.1 GCA_021732965.1 Reyranella sp. | reverse complement strand
GCTCAATCGGCCGAAGGTCAAGCTGCTGGGCGCCTCCGAGTTCGTGAAGACGCAGATGGGCGGCAAGGTCGATCTCACCTATTCGGGAGCGCGCTTCACCGGCGCGGCGGCCTTCGCCGAAGCCGGCGTGAAGCCCGGCGACATCAAGTACGCCTCGATCTACGACAGCTTCACCATCACGGTGCTGATGCAGCTGGAAGATCTCGGCTTCTGCGAGAAGGGCAAGGGCGGCGCGTTCGTGGCCGATGGCAACCTGATCGCGGGCACCGGCAAGCTGCCGTTCAACACCGATGGCGGCGGCCTGTGCAGCAACCATCCGGGCAATCGCGGCGGCCTCACCAAGGTTCTCGAGGCGGTGCGTCAGCTCCGCGGCGAAGCGCACCCCAAGGTGCAGGTACCCAATTGCAATCTCGCGGTCGCGCATGGCACGGGCGGATCGCTCGGCCTGCGGCACGGCAGCGCCACCGTCATTCTGGAAAGGGAGTAACCCATGGCCGAGACCAAGGAACGCAAGCTGCCCGCGCCGGCCATCAGCGACGAGACGCAGGCCTACTGGGATGCTGCCGGCAAGGGCAAGCTGCTGGTGCGCAAGTGCACCGCATGCGGCCAGGCGCATCATTATCCGCGCACGATCTGCCCCTTCTGCTTCAGCGACAAGACCGAGTGGGTCGAGGCGTCGGGCAAGGGCACGATCTATTCCTACAGCGTCATGCGCCGTGCGCCGGTGCCCTACGCGATGGCCTATGTGACGCTGGCCGAGGGCCCGCGCATGGTGACCAACATCGTCGACTGCGACTTCGACAAGCTGAAGTGCGAGCAGCCGGTGACGGTCGTGTTCAAGCCGACCGACGGCGGCCCGCCGCTGCCGATGTTCACGCCCGCCTAGCGGGCGACGTCGAACACGTAGCGGTCCGGTCGCAGCAGCGCCGCACGGACGCCGTGCTGCGCCAGCCAGTCCCCTCCGACACCGGGTAGCAGCACGGTGTCGGGCCGGAGGCGTTCGAGCAATGGCGTCTCGCCGACGATGGCGAAGCGCTGGCCGATCGCGTCATCCATCAGTCGGCCGTCGGCCAGCCTTGGCTGAGGAAAGATCATTCCGACCGGAGGCGCCGCATCGGCTCGATGGCCGGGGCCGAGCTGGGGCTGTGGAAAGTCGAAAAGCGACGCCCCCGCGGCAAAGCGGGCATCCCGTGCCGCGGCGGCGGCGGGATCGGTCTCCTGCAGGATGGCGCCGAGCCTCACCGCCAGGTCGATGAACGCGCGGACGTGAGGCACGCGTTCGCTCTCGTAGGTATCCAGCAAACCGTCATCGAACTCGCCTCTGACGACGGCCGCGAGTTTCCACGCGAGGTTGGCGGCATCCCTCATCCCGGCGCACATGCCCTGGCCGAGGAAAGGCGGCGTCTGATGGCAGGCGTCGCCCGCCAGCAGCAGCCTGCCCCGTCGCCACCCTTCGTGGACGACCGAGTGAAACGTATAGACGGCGCTGCGTTCGAGCCTGGCATCCTGCGGCCCCACCCAGCGCTCGATCATCGGCCAGAAGATGGCAGGTTCGGCGAGGCGGGCAGGATCGTCGCCCGGCATCAGCATGATCTCCCAGCGCCACCGCCGACCGCCGACATGGACGACCGTCATGGGCCGTGCCGGGTCGCAGAGCTGGATCGTGTAGTCGGGCAGAGCCTGCACCCTCGGCCGCTCGAGATCGCACAGAAGGTCGACCACCAGCCAGGGCTGGTGCAGGCCGAGGTCGAGCGAACGGCCGCCGATGGCGTGACGGACCATCGAGCGGGCGCCATCGCAGCCGACGACGAAACGGGCAGCCAGTTCGTCGGTCGAGCCGATCTCGCGGCCGAGATGAACGCGCACGTTGGGAAAGCGCGTCAGGCCGGCGCGCAGGATCTGCTCGAGGACCGGTTGATGAAAATACCAGTTGCCCGCCCAGCCCTGCGGGCCGGGCCCATCGAGGCCTCGCCGCACCATGAGCGTGACGCCCGTGGCGTTGACGAAGTGCATTCCCTTCGACGAGGCGCGAGACGCGGCGGCGATGGCCGGGGCGAGGCCGGCCGACTGGAAGATGCGCATGACCTCGCCGTCGAAGTGCACGGCGCGCGGCAGGGAATGGATGTCGCGCTCCCGGTCATGGATGTCGACCGAGAGCCCGGCCTGCCCCAGCAGGTTGCCGAGCAGAGCCCCCACCGGCCCGCAGCCAACGATGGCGACGTCGGGACGGAGGGAGGTCATGTTGCGCGCCCTGCGACGCTAGGATCTCAGCGCCGCCCACACGCGCTCGGGCGTCGCCGGCATGTTGATGTGCTTGCCGCCCAGCGCATCGGAGATGGCGTTCATCACCGACGGCAGGGAGCCCGCGCAGCCGGCCTCGCCGCAGCCCTTGGCGCCCAGCACGTTCGTCCTGGCCGGCACCGAGTGATAGTCGATCTTGAAGGACGGCGCGTCGCCGGCGCGCGGAATGGCGTAGTCGGTGAAGCTGCCGGTAAGCGGCTGGCCTTCCTCGCTGTAGACGACGTGCTCGAAGATCGCCTGGCTGATGCCCTGCACGACGCCGCCATGGCTCTGGCCCTCGACCAGCATCGGATTGATGACCGTGCCGAAGTCGCCGACCATCGTGTACTTCACGACCTCGACGTGGCCGGTGTCGGGATCGATCTCGACCTCGGCGACATGCGCGCCGTTGGGGAAGGCCGAGGGCGCGGCCTCGTGGACATGGCTGACGTCGAGCGTGGTGGGCACGCCTTCCGGCAGCTTCATGCCGCTGCGCAGCTTGGCCGCCAGTTCCATGATGCCGATGCCGCGGTCGGTGCCGACGATCTCGAAGCGGCCGAGCTTGAACTCGATGTCGGCGGCCGAGGCTTCCAGCGCGACGCCCGCGATCTGCTTGCCCTTCTCGATCACCTTGTCGGAGGCTTCCACGATCGCCGCGCCCGAGGCCATGATCGACTTCGATCCGCCGGTGCCGCCGCCGGCGATCAGCAGGTCGCTGTCGCCCTGCTTCAGCTTGATCCGGTTGAACGGAATGCCGAGCTTGGTCGTCAGCACCTGCGCGAAGGCCGACCAGTGGCCCTGGCCGTAGTCCAGCGTGCCGGTGATGATCGTGACGTCGCCGTTCTCCTCGAAGCGCAGACCGCCCATCTCGTTCATCGGCGGCGCCGTCACTTCGAGATAGTCGCCGATGCCGATGCCGCGGAGCTTGCCGTGCTTCCGGCTCTCTTCCTTGCGCGCCTCGAAACCCGCCACGTCGGCCAGTTCCAGTGCCTTGTAGAGCAGCGCGGTGAATTCGCCGCTGTCGTACGTGGTGCCCGAAGCCGTCTTGTAGGGCATCTCTTCCGGCTTGATGTGGTTGCGTCGGCGCATCTCGACCTGATCGAGGCCCATCTCGCGGGCCGCGGTGGTGATCAGGCGCTCCATGAAATAGTTGGCCTCGGGCCGGCCTGCACCGCGATAGGCGCCGATCGGCGAGGTGTGGGTGAAGGCCACCTTGGTCTGCACCTCGATCAGCGGCGTGCGATAGACCGCGGCGAGATTGCGCGAGACGCCCAGCGCGCCCATCGCCGCACCGACGTTCGAGAGGTAGGCGCCGAGATTGGCGTAGCCCTTGAGGCGCACCGCGAGGAAGGTGCCGTCCTTGTCGAGCGCCAGCTCGGCGTCGAAATCATGGTCGCGGCCGTGCTGGTCGCTGAGGAAGCTGCCCGAACGGTCGTCGGTCCACTTGACCGGCCGTCCCAGGATCTTCGAGGCATGGAAGAGGCCGGCATATTCGGGATAGGGCGAGCCCTTCATGCCGAACGAACCACCGACATTGCCGGTGACGACGCGCATCTGCGCCGGCTTGATGCCGAGCAGGGCCGCCATCTGGTTCTTGAGGCCGAACACGCCCTGGCAGCCGGCGTAGAGGGTGGAGCGGTCGGTCTCCTTGTCGTAGTGGCCGATCGCGGTGCGCGGCTCCATCGCGCAGACGACGATGCGGTTGCTGACGAGGTGCAGCTTCGTCACATGCGCGGCCTTGGCGAAGGCCTCGGCGACCTTGACGCTGTCGCCATACTGGAAGTCGGCGCAGACGTTGTTCGGCACGTCGTCGAATACGACCGGCGCGCCGGGCTGGGCAGCCTCGCGCGCACTGGTGACGGAGGGCAGGGGTTCGATGTCGAGCATCACGGCCTCGGCCGCGTCGCGCGCTTGCGCCTGGGTCTCGGCGACGACGAAGGCCACGGGATCGCCGACGAAGCGCACCTTGTCGGTGGCGAGCGAGTAGCGCGTCGGCATCTTCATCTGCGAGCCGTCGCGGTTCGGCACCATCATCACGGTCTTCAGCGCGCCGTAGCCGGCGGCGTTGAGATCGGCGCCGGTCCAGATGCCGAGCACGCCCGGCATGCCGCGCGCCTCCTCCGCGTCGATGCCTTTCAGCAGGCCGTGCGCCACCTGGCTGCGGACCATCACGGCATAGACCTGGCCGGGAAGATTGATGTCGTCGGTGTAGCGGCCCTGGCCTTTGAGAAGGGTCGGGTCTTCCCGGCGAGGGACCGGCTGGCCGACACCGAACTTCATCAAATCAAGATTGTCGGCGGCAAGAGGCGCGTTCATGGGGGATTCCGCTTCGAAAAGTGGGGGATTTGAACGCCATCATAGCGCAGCGAGGCATGGGCTGTGCTAGTGATTCGGACATGTCGAATCTCGATCCCGTCACTTTGACAGTCATCCAGAACGGCCTGATCCAGGTCTGCAACGAGATGGATCTGGCTTTCGTGCGTGCGGCCTTCTCGCCGGTGATCTCGGAGGGTATGGACCGCTCCGACGGCATCTACGACACCGTAGACGGTTCCCTGATCGCCCAGGGCGAACTCGGCCTGCCGGTTTTCGTCGGAACCATGCAGTTTTCGACCCGCGCCGTGATCGAGCGGGTGAAGACGCACTATGCCGGCAAGGTCGATCCGGGCGACGTGTTCATCGTCAACGATCCCTATCTCGGCGGCACGCATCTCATGGACGTGCGCTTCGTGAAGCCGTTCTTCTACAAGGGCGAGCTGTTCGCCTGGCTCGCCAACACCGGCCACTGGCCGGACGTCGGCGGCATGGTGCCGGGTGGCTTCTCGGCCAGCGCCACCGAGGTCGAGCAGGAGGGGCTGCGCCTGCCGCCGGTGAAGTTCTTCAAGAAGGGCGAGATGGACCAGGAGATCCTGTCCATCATCATGTCCAACATCCGCATCGCCGATCAGCGCATCGGCGACATCAAGGCCCAGGCCGCCGCGCTCACGACCGGCGAGGTGCGGCTCACCGAACTGATCGACCGCTACGGCGCCGATGTGGTGCGGGCGGCGATCGCGGAGATGCGCCACCGCGCCGAGCGCCAGATGCGCGCGAAGATTGCCGGCATTCCCAACGGCATCTACGAGGGCACCTCGCAGGTCGACAGCGACGGCGTCGTCGACGAGCCGCTCACGATCCGGATGAAGATCACGAAGAAGGGCGACGAACTCACCTTCGACATGACGGGATCGAGCCCGCCCTGCCGTGGCCCGATGAACAGCGTGATCGCCACCACCAAGTCGGCGATCTACCTCGCCGTGAAGCATGTCTTCCCCGACGTGCCGATCAATGCCGGCACTTTCGAGCCGCTGCGCATCGTCGAGCCCGAGGGCACGTTCCTGTACGCAAAGTATCCACGGCCAGTCTCGGGCTGCGCGGCCGAGGTGAGCCAGCGCATCGCCGAGGCGGTATTCGCGGCGCTCACCAAGGCAATCCCCGACCTGCTGTTCGCCGCGCCGGCCGGGACCTCCGGCAACCTGGGTGTCGGCGGCTACGATCCGGAGCGCAAGCGCAACTACATCATGTATCTCTTCACCGGCGGCGGTTACGGCGGCTTCCAGGGCGGCGACGGGTTGAGCAACGGCTGCTCGACCATCGGCATCTCCAAGATGCCGCCGGTCGAGGTGTTGGAGCAGTTCTATCCCGTGCTGTTCGAGGAATTTTCCCTGCGCGAGGGCTCGGGCGGTGCCGGCGAGTTCCGCGGCGGCTTCGGCATCAACTACGCGATCAAGCTGCGTCGCGGCGAGGCGCGCGTGTCGATGGTGATGGACCACGGCCGCACCGGGCCGCAGGGCGTGCTGGGCGGCCATGCCGGCGGTGCCAACACGGTGCAAGTCGACCAGGGCGGCCAGACCTACCGTCCGCCACATCTTTCAAAGGACCAGGACATCGAGCTTGGCGTCGGTGACGTCGTGCGGGTTTCGACCCCGGGTGGCGGTGGCTTTGGCGATCCCGCCAGGCGCAGCCGGGAGTCGATCGCCCGAGACGTGGCGCGCGGCTACTACACCGCCGCCGAGGCGCGCGAGAAGTTCGGGCCGGCGCAGGCCGCCGAATGAGCGCGTATCGACGTTCGTTCCTCGCGCTGCCGGCCGTCCTGCTGGCCGGCGATGCGCTCGCGCAATCGGCCTCGTGGTTTCCGGTCGAGAGCGCCGACAAGTCGTTCTTCGTCGAGATGCCGGCCGCGCCGCTCTACAAGAAGATCGACACGACGACGCCGGCCGGCACGCCGTTCGTCTACCACTCCTACAGTCTCGAATACCGTCGCCTGTCCTTCGTGGCGCAGAGCGCGCTCTATCCGGCGGACGTCGACGTGCGCCAGCCCAGGCTCAACCTGCAATCCGCGCTCGACGATCGCGCGCAGCGTCTCGCGGGCGGCAAGTGGACCCAGGTCGACTGGAAGACGGTTCAGGGTGCGCCGGCCGTCGAATCGATCGGCCCGCTAGCGGGCGGCAATGCTTTGCGCCAGCTCGTCGTGCTGAAGGGCAGCCGCTACGTGTCGCTGGGCTATCTCGCGCCGGCCGATGCGATGCGCGCGCCCGAGGCCGAGCGTTTCTTCCGTTCCCTGAGGCTTTTGCCATGACCCTTCCGCGTATCCAGATCCTGGCCCTCGGCGGCACCATCGCGACGGCGCCGGATGCGTCGGGCGCCATGCAGATGGGCCTGGGCGCCGACGATCTCGTCGCGGCCGTGCCGCTGCTGGCCGGGCTGGCGGACATTCGCGCGGAAACGGTGTCGCGCGTCGGCAGCCATTCGCTGTCCTTCGACCAGATGCATGCGCTGGCGGCGAAGATCATGGGTCTCGATGTCGATGGCGTGGTGGTGACGCAGGGCACCGACACGCTGGAGGAGACCAGCTTCCTGCTCGACCTGCTGGTCGAGCGCGACATTCCGGTGATCGTGACGGCGGCGATGCGCAATCCCGCACTCACCTCGCCCGACGGGCCGGGCAACCTGCTCGCCGCGGTGCGCGTCGCCTGCGATCCTTGGGTGAAGGCGCATGCGAAGTCGCTGGGCGTCCTCGCCGTGATGCTGGACGAAGTCTATGCGGCGGCCGACGTGCAGAAGGTCCATCCGACGCGCTTCAATGCTTTCGCAGCACCGCAGACCGGGCCGTTGGCAGCGCTGGTCGAGGATCGCGTCGTGCCGCTTTCGCTGCCGGTGCGGTCGTCGGTCGAAGCTGCGCGCAAGCGGCTGGGCAAGGCGTCGGAAGGCAGGGAGCAGCCGGTGGCGCTCTTGTGGATGGGGCTCGACGAGCCAGGCTACATCCTCGAGGCGATGGTCGATCATCGCGACCAGCTTGGCTATCGCGGCGTCGTGGTGGGCGCGATGGGCGGTGGCCATGTGCCGGAGCGTGTCGCGTCGCTGGTGGGACAGCTTGGCGAGATCATCCCGACGGTCGTGTCGCCGCGCGCCGGCGGCGGGCCGCTGCTGCGACAGACCTATGGCGGTCCCAGCTCGGAGATCGCGCTGCGCAAGGCCGGCCTCATCTGGGGCGGCCGTCTCAACCCGCTGAAGGCGCGGGTGCTTCTGCAGGCCTGCCTGCGCGCCGGCCTGGACCGGACAGCGATCGCCGAGGTGTTCGAGACTTTCGGTTAACAGTATTCGGCGCGTTCCTGCTTCGCGGCGGCGAAGCCGTGCATGCCCATGTGCCATTGCAGGGCGACGATCATGCCCTTCATCGGCTGCAGCAGGCCGATCGACAGCAGGATCACCATCGGCGCCCAGAGCGCGGCGTGCAGCCAGTAGGACGGCTGGTGGACGATCTCGACATACATCGCGATCGGCACGACCAGATGGCCGACCAGGAAGATCGTCAGGTAGGCGGGGAAGTCGTCGGCGCGGTGATGGTGCAGGTCCTCGCCGCAGGCATTGCAACGGTCGGCCACCTTCACGAAGGCGCGGAACAGCTTGCCTTCGCCGCACGCCGGGCAGCGACCCATCATGCCCCGCAGAAGATAGAGACCACCCTTTCCAGCCATCGTGTCCTCCTGTTTGTCGTGCTTGTATATCCATACAGTAAAGCATACATTCAAGGCAAAGGAGACATATTGTATGGATTGGAGCCCTACGCTCGATGCTGCCGACGGGCCTGTCTATGAGGGCATCGTCCAGGCGCTGGACCGGGATATTTCCTCGGGCCGGCTGCATCGCGGGCAGCGGCTGCCGACCCATCGGGCCCTGGCGAGGACGCTGGGTGTCGATCTCACGACCGTCACGCGGGCCTACAATGAGGCGCGACGCCGGGGGCTGACCGATGCAAGGGTCGGGCAGGGGACCTTCGTCGCCGAGAGCCGTGCCCGGCCGGCGGGTCAGGCGGCGGCCGGCATCGCGGTCGACCTGTCGATGAACCTGCCGCCGGCGCCCATCGAGGCCGACCTGGAGGGGCGCATCATGCGCGGGCTGGCCGCCCTGCAGCGCGATCACGGTTTCTCCGATCTCCTGAGCTACCAGCAGGCGGGCGGCAGCACCGTCGATCGCGGCATTGCGGCGGCCTGGCTGCGGCGGCGCGTGCGCCATGCCGAGGCGGACCGGCTCGTGATCTCGCCCGGCACGCAGAGCGCCCTGGTGGCGCTGCTGCTGTCGGTGACGCGGCCGGGCGACGTCGTGCTCACCGACCGGCTCACCTATCCCGGCTTCAAGTCTGCGGCCGCTTCGCTCGGCGTACGTCTCGTCGGCGTCGCGTCGGATGGCGACGGCACGGATCCCTCAGCGCTCGCCGAGGCCTGCCGCATGCATTCACCGAAGGCGGTCTATCTCCTGCCGACGATCCACAATCCGACGACGCAGACGATCGGGCAGGCTCGACGCGAGGAGCTCGCGGCCGCGATCCGTCGTCACGACCTCGTGCTGATCGAGGACGATGCCTATGGAAATCTCGAACCGAAGGCGCAGCCCATCGCCACGTTGATTCCGGAGCGCAGCTATCTCGCGATGACCTTGTCGAAGTGCATGGCCCCCGGCTTGCGCGTCGCCCATGTGCTCACGCCCGATCGCGCCGCTGCGTCGGTGCTCTCCAACGCACTGCGCACAGTGTCGCAGATGCCAGTGCCGCTGATGGTCGCGCTCGTGTCGCGCTGGCTCGCAGACGGCAGCGCCGATGCCATCATGTCGGCGGTTGCAGCAGAAGCCGCCGCAAGACAGAAGCTGGCGGAGAAAGCGCTTTCCGGTCAGAGTTACCTCGCCCACCCGAAGGGACATCATGTGTGGCTGCGCTTGCCGGCCGCATGGACCCGGGCGGAGTTTGCCGCGCATGTTCAACGACAGGGGTTTGCGGTGGTGACGAGCGACAGTTTCAGCGTCGATGGAGAGCCGGAGCATGCCATTCGCGTCGCGTTGGGCGCGGCGCGCAATCGCTCGGAGCTCGTTGCGGCGCTCGACGTGCTGGTCGTGGCGCTGAAGTCGCCGGCTTACGCCTCGCGCATCGTCTAGGAGAAGGCACCATGTTCGAAGGATTGGACGCAGTCTTCCTGGCAAGACTCCAGTTCGCTTTCACCGTCTCGTTCCATTTCATCTTCCCGTCCTTCTCGATCGGTCTGGCAAGCTATCTCGCCGTGCTCGAAGGCCTGTGGCTGTGGACGGGACGGCAGGTCTATCTCGACCTGTTCAAATACTGGCTGAAGATCTTCGCATTGGCCTTCGGCATGGGCGTCGTGTCGGGCATCGTCATGTCCTACCAGTTCGGCACGAACTGGTCGGTCTTCTCCGACAAGGCAGGCCCCGTGATCGGCCCGCTGATGGCCTACGAGGTGCTGACGGCGTTCTTCCTCGAAGCCGGCTTCCTGGGTGTCATGCTGTTCGGCATGAACCGTGTCGGCAAGGGACTGCACTTCGCGGCGACGCTGGCCGTTGCCATCGGCACCTTCTTCTCGGCCTTCTGGATCCTCTCGGCGAACAGCTGGATGCAGACCCCGGCGGGCTACGCGATCAACGCGGGCGGCCAGTTCGTACCCGTCGATTGGTGGGCGGTCATCTTCAACCCGTCCTTCCCGTACCGGCTCGTGCACACGGTCTTCGGCGCCTACCTGACGACGGCGCTGGTCGTCGGTGCGGTCGGTGCGTGGCATCTCCTGAAAGAGCGCGGAAACGAGGGCGCGCGCGTCATGTTCTCGATGGCGATGGGCATGATCGCCGTCGTGGCGCCGCTGCAGATCTTCGCCGGCGACCAGCATGGGCTGAACACGCTGGAGCACCAGCC
>JAKFVZ010000686.1 GCA_021732965.1 Reyranella sp. | reverse complement strand
GGCGGGCGCAGGGACCATAGTGAGCGGCATGGCAGGCTTCGGCTCACAGTTCGAGCGCGTCAGGCGCCTCGCGGGCAAAGTGATGCGAGAACCCCACTATGCTCTGGGCCGGTTCGCGACCGTGCGCGACACCTATTCGGCTCTCAACCGCCTGAAGGACGTCATCGTCCCGACGACGCCCCTGCGGATCGGCGATCTCTACAAGCCGACCCATGGGACGGTCGACGTCGTTCGCTGCGATCACGTCCTGTCGTCGCGGCGCGCCGCCGAGCAGGTCGAGGAGATGCAGCGCCAGTCCTACTCGCTGGAGCCGCGCCTCGATGGAGCAGCAGTCGCCACCTTGCAGGAACAGGCGCGGAGTCTGCCCCTTCACGTCAACGACAAGCCGGTCGGCATCTACAACACGCTCTCCGAATCGCGCGGCAAGTTTGCGATCGTGACGGTCCAGGACTCGTCGAGGCTGGAGCTGGTCCGCGCGATCGCGAGCGACGCCTATCTCTATGAAGCCGCGTCGCTGTTCCTGGGCTACCGGCCGCGACAGGTATCAAGCTGGCTCTTCTGGAGCCTGGCCAATCGGCTTTCCGCCGAGCAGAGACGGCAGGCCTCCCAAACCATCGATTATCACTACGATGTCGACGGCTTCAATTTCATGTACGCCAATTTCTACCTGCTCGACACGACCGCCCGGAACGGGGCGCATGCCTTGATCGCCGCCAGCAGTCGGCACAAGCGCCCGAGCCACCTGCTGGGCGGTGCCCGCCTCGGCGATGCCGAAGCGCTTCAAGCCTATGGACGCGATTCGGAGCGCACCCTCGAAGGTCCGGCGGGCTTCGGCTTCCTCGAAGACGCTTCCTGCTATCACAAGGCCCTGCCGCCGGAAGACGGCGACCGGCTGATGCTGCAGCTGCGCTACCAATGACCATCCCGGCGCTCGGCTTCGGCACCGCCGCCATCATGGGACGGGTTTCCCGAAGCGCCGGCACCACCGCGCTTGAACGCGCGCTCGCTGCGGGTGTTCGCCATTTCGATACCGCGCGATCCTATGGCTGGGGCGAGGCCGAACGCGTCGTCGGCAATGCTCTCCGCAAGCATCGCCGCGAAGACCTTCGCATCGTCACCAAGTGCGGCATCCTGCCGGTGCGCAATACGCCCCTGCTCGGTCTCGCGAAGTCCGTTGCGAGATCCCTGCTCGCCTTCGCACCGGGGCTCAGGGCGCAGGTGCGTCGTGTCGCCAGTTCCGAGAACTTCCAGCCGGTCCACACCTACGAAATCGAGAGTCTGGCCGGCAGCCTGAAGACGAGCCTCGACGAACTCGGCGTGTCCTACATCGACGATCTGCTGCTGCATAATTTCTCGCCCGAGCGGCCGGGGCTGGAGGGGGTCGGCGCGTGGTTCATGGATCTTCAGCGCGCCGGCACCATTCGCCGTTTCGGCTTCTCGGTGGAGGGCGATCTGCTCCAGGGACTGGAACATCTGGCGGGCAAGGATCTGCTGACCGACGCGGTCGTGCAGGTGCCCGTCAGCGACACGCTGATGGCCTTGCCGCAGGAATGGCGCGGCGTCCGCTTCATCGCCCATTCGCCCTTCGGCTTCATGCGCCGGCAGAAGGAGATGGACGGGCCTTTGACCACTCTTGACGCCCTGCTGCCTGCCCTTGGCGACGCGTGCCGCTGCGAGGCGCTCGTCTGCTCCATGTTCGGGGCCGATCATCTCACTGCCAATATGGCCGCGTGGAAATCATGCAGTTGACGGAAATCCTCATCGTCGTCGTCACGGCGCTCGTCGTCGCCATAGCGGTTAAGATCTTTCGAGCCCGGCGCGACGCCCGCAATCGCGGGCCCGCCCATATCCACGAAGGCCTGATGAAGCGCGCGGAACTTCACACCGAGCGAAGCCCGTTCCTCAGGAAGGTCGTTCTCGAATTCAAGGCCAACGGACATGTCTCCAACCGCCAGGCCGAGGCGGTCGAAAAGGCCCTGAAGCGGCTCGAGGGCAAATAGAGGGACATGCCTTGTTGAATGCCGCCGCCCGCTGACCGATAGTCGCGACGCATTCGGGGGAGCGTGGGACGAAGCGCATGACGCAAGCGGCGAAGACGACGACAGCCAACCTGCCGCTCTGGAAAAAAGTTCTCTTCAGCCTGATTCTCATGATCGGCTTTCCCCTCGCCGCCATCCTGGCGATCGAGGGCGCGGGCTACGCGATCATGCACTTCAAGTACGGCGTGCCGGGCAAGACCTATGGCCTCTGGAGCTACGACGCCGAGCTGGGCGCCATCCATTCGACCAACGCCTACAACTCCAACTCCGAGACCAACAATCACGGCTTCCGCAACAAGGAGGACGTCTTCGAACCCAAGCCGCCGAATTCGATCCGCGTGATCGCCTACGGCGGCTCGACCACCTTCTGCTTCAATCTGGAAACCGACCAGGCCTGGCCGATCCGCCTGCAGGAAGAACTGCGCAAGTATGCCGGGCCGAAGTCCCAAGTCCTCAACGCGGGCGCCATCGTGTGGTCGATCGGCCAGGAGTTGGCCCGCGCCAAGCGCGACCTGCCCCGGCTCAAACCCGACGTCGTGATCATCTACTCGGGTCTCAACGAAGAGGCCAATGCCGGGCACCTTGCCCGAGAAGGAATCGACCTCAAACAGGCCGTCGACGCCGGCAAACACGGCCTGTTCGCAACGAACCTCGATCAATCGCGCTGGCTGAAGCGCAACTCGATGATCGTCCGCTATCTGGAATACCTGAACCTGTTTGCACCGCCCCCCAACCCCGCGCCGGTGCCGGAATATCCGATCGTTCCGGAGATACGCGAGAACTTCGACCGCACCCTGCGCGAGTTCATCGAGCTGATCCGCAAGAACAACGCCAAGCCGCTGTACGTGATCATGGGCGGCATCCACGAGATCGGGCAAAACCGGCTGCTGCTGCGCTATTCGCGCGAGGGCGCCGCGGTGGCGCGCGAGATGGGCGTGCCCGTCCTCGACTCGATGGACCTGGTCGACAGCTACAAGGGTAACAATGCGGACCTTTTCTCGCCCACCGGTGCCCACTGGTCGGCACTGGGCGCCGAGCTGCTGGCGAAGTTCATCGACGAGCAGGCGCTGAAGGCGATGGTCAAGCCGAACTGCCCCTACCAGGTTATGTGGACGCTCTCCGATGAACGCTCGTGCGGGCCGTGATACACGGCCTCGACATTGTTGCCGTCGGGGTCGAGGGCAAAGGCTGCGTAGTAGCCGGGGTGGTATTTCCGTTCACCCGGCGCCCCGTTATCGCGACCGCCGGCCGCCAGAACCGCTGCATGAAAGCGGTCAACCATCGCACGATCCCTAGCCTGGAAGGCGAAATGGACATGCGCGACGGCCGGGCCGACATCAACCCATAGCTCGTCGGCGAAGAAATGGCCCTCCCCCTCGACCAGCGGGATTTCGAGGGCTGCCAGAGCCGCCTTGTAGAAGCGCTTCGACGCCTCGAGGTCCTTCACCTTGAGGTGAAGATGATCGATCAGACGTCCGCGATGGGTTTCCATGACGATGTCGAACGCCTGCCGTCCTGAGCGGTTGCGCCTGCGGTCGGCATCGGCAAGTCTGCGCACCGGCAAAATGGGGCATCGTTCGTGAAGCGTCAGAATGTTTCGGCCGCCGCCGCCCGGCGCATCGCGCTGGCGGCCCAGGGCTTCGGTATCGAACGGCCCGACGGTTCCGCAAATCTCGGCCATGTGAAGCGCGCCGTCGACCGGCTGGGCCTCCTGCAGATCGATTCGGTCAACGTGCTGACGCGCGCCCACTATCTGCCGCTGTTCTCGCGGCTCGGGAACTACGACAGCGCCCATCTCGACGGACTGGCCTGGGGCCGCAAGAGCCGCCGCGGCCTGTTCGAATTCTGGGCGCACGAGGCGTCGCTGCTGCCGCTCGCCTCGCAGCCGCTGTTGCGCTGGCGCATGGAACGCGCGGCGGCCGGCACCAGCAAAGGCGGTCTGCAAACATTCGCGCGCGAGAAGGGTGCATACATCGAAGAGGTCCGCCGCGAGGTCGAGGATCGCGGGCCGCTCGCCGCCTCGGACCTGAGCACGGCAGGACCCAAGCGCGGGCCGTGGTGGGGCTGGAACGATGGCAAGCTCGCGCTCGAATGGCTGTTCTTCGCCGGCATCGTGACGACGGCGACGCGGCGCGGTGCTTTCGAGCGGGTCTACGATCTCACCGAGCGTGTGCTGCCGGCCGGTATCCAGGCGCTGCCCACGCCCTCGCCCGAGGAGGCACAGCGCGAGCTGCTGCGGCTGTCGGCCCGCGCGCTGGGCGTCGCTACCGAATTCGACTTGCGCGACTACTACCGGCTGCCCGTCGCCGACACCAAGGCGCGGCTCGCCGAACTGGTCGAGGCGGGCGAACTGCTGCCCGTCGAGGTCGAAGGCTGGAACCGGCCGGCCTACCTCGATCCCGCGGCACGCCAGCCACGCCGGATCGAGGCGCGTGCCCTGCTGGCACCGTTCGATCCGCTGGTCTGGGAACGCGACCGCACGGAGCGCATCTTCGACTTCTTCTACCGCATCGAGATCTACACGCCGGTCGCCAAGCGCAAGCACGGCTACTACGTGCTGCCTTTCCTGCTGGGCGACCGGCTGGTCGGCCGCGTCGACCTCAAGGCGGACCGCGCCAACTCGAAGCTGCTGGTACCGGCCGCCCATCTCGAAGCCGGCGTCGCGGCGCGGGAGGTGGCAGGGCCGATGCGCGAGGAACTCAGGCTGATGGCCGACTGGCTGGGCCTCGAGGGGCTGCAGTTGCCGCGCGCTGGGGCTTTGGGCCGGGAGTGGGCTAGGATGAGCAAATGATACGCGTCGGAAGGAAAAAACGAGCATGAACGATCTGGTCCTCAAGGGTGGCCGCGTCATCGATCCCTCGCAGGGAATCGACAAAGTGACCGACATCGCCTTCGCCGGCGGCAAGGTCGCCGCGATCGGCGACGGCCTGGCGGGCAAGGACACGCGTGACGTCTCGGGCAAGATCGTGTCGCCGGGTCTGATCGACCTGCACACGCACGTCTACTGGGGCGGTACCTCGCTGGGTGTCGAGGCCGAGCTGGTCGCGCGCACCGGCGGCGTCACGACCTTCATCGATGCCGGCAGCGCAGGCCCCGGCAACTTTCACGGCTTCCGCAAGCACGTGATCGAGACCTCGCCGGTCCGCATCCTGCCGTTCCTCAACGTCTCCTTCCCCGGCATCTTCGCCTTCTCCAAGACGGTGATGGTGGGCGAAGCCGCCGACATGCGGCTGCTCGATGCACGCGAGGCCGTGCGCGTCGCGCGCGAGCACAAGGACCTGATCCTCGGCGTGAAGGTGCGAGTCGGAAAGTCGGCGAGCGGCGATTCCGGCATCATGCCGCTCGACATCGCCCTCGACGTCGCCGAGGAGACCGGCCTGCCGTTGATGGCGCATCTCGACTCGCCGCCGCCGTCGCGGCTCGAGGTCGTGAGCCGCCTGCGCCGCGGCGACATCCTCACCCACTGCTTCCGCCCCTTCCCCAACGCGCCGGTCAAGCCCGGCGGCGACGTACGCGACGAAATCCTGGCGGCGCGCGAGCGCGGCGTGATCTTCGACATCGGCCATGGCGGCGGTTCGTTCGGCTTCGGCACGACCCGCAAGATGCTGGCGGCCGGCTTCCTGCCGGACGTGATCTCCTCCGACGTGCATGCGATCTCGATCGAGGGCCCGGCCTTCGACCTGCTGACGACCATGTCGAAGTTCCTGTGCCTCGGCGTCGACCTGCCGACCGTGATCAAGCTCGCGACGGTGAATGCAGCCGCGGCGATCAGCCGGCCCGAGATAGGCACGCTGAAGGTCGGTGCCGTTGGCGAGGCAACGATCATCGACCAGGCCAGCGGCAAGTTCGACTACGCCGACTCGATCGGCGAAAAGCTCATCGGCGACAGGCGGCTTTTGTCGGCCGGCGTCGTGCTAGCCGGGCGTTGGTGGCATCCGGCATAGCGCGGCTGTGAATTTCGGCAGTGGAATCAACGACTTGAGCACCTGAGAATTTTTTTCTCGGCGGCTTGCAACTTTCACACGCTGGATGGCGTTTCCAATACATGGCCGGATAACTGGCGTTGCCTCTGCCCCCGCTCAGCAACGCCTCTCTCCCCGTCTGGCCCTACACCAAGCCCGCTCCTGACCCGCTCAGGGGCGGGCTGCCTGTTTGGGGGCCTATTTCAGGAAAACGACGGCGAAGAGGCGCGCGGGATCCGTCCACGACCGTTCGATGGAGAAACCGCCCTTGCCCGCCAACGCGCCGATTCCAGCTTCGTCATACTTGTAGGAATACTCGGTGTGGACCCGCTCACCCTCGGCGAACACGAAACGCCGGCCTGCCACCCTCACCTCCTGGTGTCGAAGGCTGCGGAAGTAGATTTCGATGCGCCCTTCGGCCTCGTTATAGAAGGCGTCGTGGACGAAGGCCGACAGGTCGAAGTTGGCATCGAGCTCGCGATTCATGCGGCGCAGCAGATTCAGCGTGAACTGCGCCGTGACGCCGGCCGCATCGTTGTAGGCAGCGTGCAGGCGCTGCGGATCCTTCCTGAGGTCGACGCCCAACACCAGTGCCCCATCGGCGCGGAGCAAGCGGCGCGCACGCCGCAGAAACAGGATCGCCTCCTCCGGAGTAAGGTTGCCGATCGTCGACCCGGGGAAAAAGCCGATGCGCCGGGCGCCGTTGATCGCCGGCGGCAGCGCATCGAGCTTCATGTAGTCGCCGCTGACCGGATCGACTCTCAGCCCGTCATAGTCGTGGCGCAGTCGCACGGCCGTCGCATCGAGATGCTGGCGCGAGATGTCGATCGGCACATAGGCATGAAGATCGACCATCGCGTCGAGCAGCAGGCGCGTCTTCACGCTGGATCCGCTGCCGTACTCGACGAGCGCGCAGCCCGGTCCGGCCAGCCTGGCGATATCGTCGGCGCAGTCGCGCAGGATCGCGGTCTCGGTGCGTGTGGGATAATATTCAGGCAGCTCGCAGATCGCGTCGAACAGCGCCGAGCCGCGCGAGTCGTAAAGATACTTCGCGGGAATTGCGCGCGGGTAACGGCCGAGGCCCGCGAGGACATCGCGGCGAAAGTCGTTGCGATCGGCAAGCGCGCCGTCGTCGAGTGCGAGAAGCGGCACGTTCATCGAAGATCCTCCGCCAGACGAATTCCACCGAACATCCAGCGCGCGTCGGGCGGAAAGAAGTTGCGATAGGTCGGCCGGATATGGCCGTCGGGGGTCGCGCTGCAGCCGCCGCGCAACACCATCTGGCTGGCCATGAACTTGCCGTTGTATTCACCGATCGCGCCGGGCGCTTCGCGATAGCCCGGGTAGGCGACGTAGGGGCTGGCGGTCCATTCCCAGACTTCACCCCGTCCCTGCAGCACGCCAGCCGCCGTCTCCCACTCGGCTTCGCGCGGCAGCCGCTTGCCCGCCCACTTGGCGAAGGCCGTGGCCTCGAAGGCGCTGACATGACAGACGGGGCGCGAGGGATCCAAAGGCTCCAGGCCCGACAGCGTGAAGACGTGCCAGGTGCCGCCCCGCTGCTCCCAGTAGAGAGGCGCCTCCCATCCGCGGCCGTTCACGCACTCCCATCCCGCCGACAGCCAGAACTCCGCGCGGCGGTAGCCGCCGTCGTCGATGAACGCGAGATACTCGCCGCAATTCACCGGCCGCGTGGCGATGGCGAAAGCATCGAGCCACGAGCGATGGCGCGGCGCTTCATTGTCGAAGGCGAACCCCTGCCCGTCATGACCTGTTTCCACCAGCCCGCCTTCGAACTCCCGCCAGGCCAGCGCCTCCGATGACTGCACTGCAGGCGACCGTGCCGCCCGATAGGCCGGTCGCAGCGGGTTCAGCGACAGCGCATGCTTGATGTCCATCAGGATCAGCTCCTGATGCTGTTGCTCGTGGTGCAACCCCAGCTCTACGAGATCGTGCGCAGCGTGATCGCTGCCGAGGAAGTCGCTCATGGCGGCGGTGACGTGCCGGCGATAGGCCAGCACTTCCTCGACGCCGGGGCGCGTGATCATCCCGCGCTGCGGGCGCGGATGCCGCGGACCGACGGCTTCATAGTAGGAATTGAAGAGATACTCGAACGCCGGATCGAAGGCGCGATAACCCTTCGCATGCGGCTTCAAGATGAAGGTCTCGAAGAACCATGCCGTGTGCGCGAGATGCCATTTCGTCGGGCTGGCATCCGGCATCGACTGCACCGTCTGGTCCTCGGGCGACAGCGGCGAGGCGAGTTCTTCCGTACGACGACGCACAGCAAGAAAGGCATCGAGGCCGTGCGCCTGCACGGAACGCGTCTGCAATTTGGGCACGATACCTCCGCACGTCGTAACGTGGTGCCGAGCTGAGCGGTTGCAAGACCAACACCGTACGATCACCTTGTGAGCGTCCACGCGCAGCCATGAGGGAACAAGTGCCAATTTGCGAGGTCGACCCGTGGCGCCTTCAATATTTCGAGAAGGCTGCATGCCCTGCCAGCATATTCATACCGACTGAGGACTCGGACGCCTGGCTCTGGAACCCGGCGCATCGCTGGACCTACGACAAGCTCGCGGTCGCGACTCGCCAGAACCTCGAGGCCGCACCGCATGGCGTCGCACCGACCGCCTATCCCGTCTTCTCGAAGCCGATCTACAACCTGAAAGGCATGGGCGTGGGAAGCCGCACGCTGCGCTCCCAGGAAGACTACGAAGCTGCTTACCAGCCCGGACACATGTGGATGACGCTGCTCGAAGGCGATCACATCAGCAGCGACGTGGCTTTGGTCGATGGCACGCCGAAATGGTGGCGGCATGCGCGAGGAGTAGCCGCGGGCGACGGCACGTTCGACTATTGGGAAGTCCGCGCCGGTTCAGAACCCGCCGTCGAATCCTGGGCCGGCGATTGGTGTCGCGTCAATCTCGCGGGCTACACCGGCATGGCCAATCTCGAAACGATCGGCGGACGCATCATCGAGATGCATCTGCGTTTCGCCGATCAATGGCCCGATCTCTACGGCAGCGGATGGGTCGAGGCGCTGGTGCGCCTCTACGAGAATCGGGAATGGCATTACGCCGACACGGACCGCCGCACCGGCTACAGCGTCGTGCTCTTCATGCCTCATGGAAAGCACTACCGTCATCCGCCGCTCGCGCTGCTTCGGCAGATCGAAACCATGCCGGGCGTATCGAGCGTGCAGATCACCTTCCACGAAAAAGTGGCGCCGGAGCGCCACGCCATGCCACCCGGCGGGTTCAGGGTGGCCATCGTCAATTGCTGGGACCGCGCCGCAGGGAACGAAGCCCGTTCCCTGCTTCGCGATCATTTCGCGCGTTAGAGGTTGCGGCGGGCGAAGCCCGTGAACAGGCTGACCACGAAGAGGACCAGCGCGATCACGAACAGGATCTGCGCGATACCCGTCGCCGTGGAGGCAATTCCGCCGAAGCCGAAGATGCCGGCCAGCAGTGCGATTACGAGAAACATCAGGGACCAGTACAACATCCGCTCACTCCTTTCGCCCGAGGGGGCATGTCCATGCGCGGGTAACGTCAGGAGACGAGCGCCGGTTCCGGCGAGCAACCTGCATGGACAGCGGGGCGTTCATTATTTGAACCCACGGCCCTGGCCCTGTCGGCTCGAGCGCGAGTTCAAGTCCGGCGAGAGGTCGGCCCAATCCAGGAGGTCCGTATGCATCCCGAAGTTACCCCCACCGAATCGCGAAGCGGCGTCGTCACCGGACGCGTCTTTACCGTCCTCGTCCTCTCCTCGATCGGCGCGATCGCGGCGCTGGCCCTGGCCTGGTACCTGTTGGTCCCGCAGGGTTAGTCTATAGTCCGGTCATGAAAACCCTGGTGGTCAGCTACTTTGTCGCCCTTGTCGTACTGGCCATTCTCGACGCGCTCTGGCTCGGCGTCGTCAGCCGTGAATTCTACAAGGCGCGGCTCGGGCAGATGCTTCTGGACACACCGGTCTGGGGCATCGCTCTTCTATTTTATCTTATCCATGCAGCGGGAATCGCCGTCTTCGCCGTGCCGCTGTCGCTAAGTGCCGGCACATGGCCCAGCGCCCTGGGGTACGGCGCGCTGTTCGGCTTCTGTGTATATGCCGCCTACGACATAACCAATCTCGCGACGTTGCGCGGATGGCCGATGGCCGTCAGCGTCGTCGATCTGGCCTGGGGTACGGTCGTGACGGCCGTGGCAACAGTCGTCACCTTCCTGGTCGTGAAGCCCTGATCAGCTCTTGCTGTCGTCGAACTCGGGATGGCGGCGGACATAGGCCACCACGAAGCTGCAGGCCGGGACGATCCTGAAGCCCTGCTTGCGGGTATCTTCCAGGGCCGCTTTCACGATCCTGGCCCCGATCCCCTTTCCCTCGTCTTCCGGCGGGACCTCGGTATGGGTGAATATGCGGGCGTCGCCCTGCTGGCGGTAGGCGGCTATTGCCAGCCCGTGGTCCGCCTGGAGTTCATAGCGGCTCTGGGCGGCATTATGCATGACGGTCATTTTACAGGCCCCTCA
>JAKFVZ010000004.1 GCA_021732965.1 Reyranella sp. | reverse complement strand
TATCTCGCCCTTGAGCGACTGCATGGTCGCCGGTCGGCCCCCCTCGTTCTGTCCGTTGACGAACTTCGTCGGCCCGTAGGGCATCAGCTCGGCCTTGAAGGTCGAGGCGGCCAGCGCCGCGATGAGCTTCTCCTTGTCGGCCGAGCCCGCCTTCTCCAGCGCATCGGCCAGCAGCATGATGTTGCTGTAGGTGAGGTAGACCTCGAAGGTGAACAGCGCGCCGGCGGCCTCGACACGCTTCTTCAGCGCCTGGGCCTGCGGGCTCTTCGGGTTGTACCAGTGGTTCACGTCCATCATGTACTGGGAGACGTCGGGCATCTCCTTGACGAACTTGTAGTTGAAGCCGCCGCCCAGGATCGAGAAGAAGCCCGCGACGTTCACCTTCTGCTGATAGAGTGTGCGCGCCAGCAGCATGTATTCGTTGCCGTAGTTCGACATCATGACGATGTCGGGCGCGAGCGAGCGGATGCGCAGCGCGATATTGTCGAAGTTGCGCGTCGGATTGTCGTGAGCGATCAGCTCCTTGGCCGCGATGCCGATCGAGGGCAGCTTGGTGGCCAGCAGCTTGGCCGTGCCGGTGCCGAACTCGCCCGATTCGTGGACGATCACGGCGGTCTTGGCGACGCCGTTGGCGGCCTTGTTCAGGGCTCCCAGCGAGGCGATGCCGTCGTCGACGCAGACGCCGAAGCCCGGCTTGAGGCGGAACACGTTCTTGAGCCCACGGCTCATCAGCAGGTCGGAGGCGCCGACATCGACCAGGAACGGCGTGCCGTATTTGGCGGCGGCCTGGCTGGCGGCGATGCCGACCGGGCTCTGGAAGCAGCCGATATAGGCGGCCACGCCCTGCTCGTTCATCTTCTCGACTTCGCTGACGCCGACCTCGACCTTGGACTGGCTGTCGCCCAGCAGCGCTTCGAGTTTGGCGCCGCCCATCGACTTGATGCCGCCGGCCTTGTTCACGTCCTCGATCGCCATCGTGCCGCCCAGCCGGCTCTGCTGGCCGTTATAGGCGACGAAGCCGGTGACGGGATGGATCATGCCGACCTTAACGGCGGCGGGCTGGGCGCCGACCAGGGAAGGTGCGGCGACCGCTCCGGTGGCCAATGCCGTGCTGCCGGCGAGAAAGGTCCGGCGTGAAACCGCAGACATGCGTTGCTTGGTCATGAAAACCTCCCGGCAATCAACGAGCGAAGATCGAGCGTATGTCGGCAACCCTGTCCAGTACCAGAATCTTCTTCCGCATTTCGTCGGCAACGTCGTGAGGCAACATCCGTGCCGTCAGCGAGAAGTACTTGGCCGTAAGTTCGTCGCGCGAATAGGGATCGTGGTCGTCGCCGCGATTGGCTTCGACGGCTGCGGTGAGCGTGCGGCCGTCGCGGAGCCGGACATCGACGCGGGCCGGCCGGAATTGCGGCAGCCGGGCCGTCATCGCCTTGTCCTCGACGACGAACACGCGCTTGGCCAGCGCAAGCACGCGCTCGTCGCGCAGCGCGTCCCAGGTGAAGTTCTCGACCCGCGAGGAGCCGCGCACCAGCCGCGTGGCGACGGCGAAGGGCACCGAGAACTTGCCGGCCAGCGTGTTGCGCGGGGACTGGTCGTCGAGTTCGGCGGCGTAGAGATAACTCGCGACATCCACGCGCTCGACCGAGTCCGAGGCGACGGCTTGCTTGGCAAGCAGGATGTCGAGGGCGTCCAGCGCGCCGTGATTGTAGCGGCAGCAGGAATGGAGCTTGAAATAGTTCTGGTCGATCTGCCAGTCGCGACCCAGCCCCTCGATCATCCGCGCCGTGTCGAAGCGCTCGGACACGACCTTGCCGAACACGCTGGAGAGCCCGTCGCGCTCCCCGATGAAGCCGGCCTCGATCAGGTCGATCGCCATCAGCGCCATTCGGTTGGAGATGCCGGCATAGGCGTTCCGCACCGTGCCGCCCTCCAGCATGGTGCGCTTGGAGGAGGCAAGCGTGAGCGACGAAGCGACGTTGATCGTCTCGCGTATTTGCGCCGTGTCGTAGCCCAGCAGCTTCGCTACGGCGACGGCCGCGCCCACCGTTCCCCAGGTCCCGTGCGGGTGCATGTCGGGCCGCATCGCGGCGGCAATGCCGATGCGTGCGCCGACCTCGTAGCCCAGGATCAGCGCTTCCATCACGGCCTTGCCGGACAGGCCCTTGATCTCGGCCAGGGCCCAGACGGCCGGCAGGGCATGGATGGACGGATGCCCCTTGGCGAAGCGGTTGCCCTCGTCCATTTCGAGGAATGTGCCGGCGGTGCCGTTGAGGAACGCGGCTGCGGCGGACACGGCTGTCTTGCCGGTACCCATCACCGAGGCCTCGCCGACCGGGCTGACGGTCAGCTTGGCGGTGAGGGCCTGCATCTCCGGCTCGGCCGAGCCGCCCACGATGGCGCCGATCGTGTCGAGAACGACGTAGGACGTCTGCTCGACCGTGGCGGGTTTCACGGACTCCAGACGGAAGCCCGCGATGAACTCCGCGAGCGTATCGAGCCAGAATTGGGTCACGCGGATCAGCCCATCATCGTTTCGCGATAGTGCCTGGCCACCTCGCCCGGCGTCGCCTGCCAGACGTTGCCGAAGCGCTCGACGCGGCGCAGGGCCTCGTCGAGATACTTGATCCGGTGCGCCATGCCCATCAGCCAGGGATGGATCGACAGGTTGAACACCTGGCCGCCCTCGTGATGCAGCAGCTCGAACGCGTCGCCCACGAGGTCAGGATAGCGCGTCGTGTTGATGCGCCGCAGCCAGAGCTGCTGCACGTCGTCCCATTCCGGCTGATTGGGCATCGACACGAATTTCCGGCCGTCGCCGACATGCATCGGATAGGGCTGGTCGTCGTTGGGCCAGTCGAGGACGTAGTCGAGGCCGGCGTCGGCCAGCAGCTTCGGCGTGCGCTGGCTTTCGCCGAATTCCTGGCCGAGCCAGCCTTTGGGTGCGGTGCCCGTCGCCTTCTCGATCGCGGCGATCGACGTCGTGATCTCGGCCTTCTCCTCGGCCTCGCTCATCTTCGAACTGATCATGCGGTTGGCCGAGATGCCGTGACCGATGATCTCGTAGTTCCGCTTCCTGAATTGCTCCATCAGGAACGGATAGCGCTCCGCCGCCATCGCATTGACGGCGACGCCGGCGCGGATCTGGTAGCGATCGAGCACGTCGAGCACGCGGAAGATGCCGGTGCGGTTGCCGTACTCGCGCTGCGTCCAGGTGCGATAGTCGGGGTTATAGACGCCGAACTCGCCCGTGAAGCGGCTGTCCTTCACGGTGCCGTCGGGTGGCAGCAATTCGAAGTATTCGAGGTGCAGCACGACGTAGAAGGCGACGCGCGCGTTGCGTGGCCAGTTGAGCTTCGGCCGCTTCGGATAGGGCACGTAGTCGTACCAGGGATTGTCCATCCCGGCGGGCAGCGGCGGCGGGTTCTTGGAAATCGGGGCGCTCATGTCAGGCGTCCTTTCCGAGATGCTGCTGGTAGGGTTTCAGCCCGTTCGCCGTGTACCAGTCGTGGATCTCCTCGGCAGTGCAGACCCAGGCATCCTTGTGCTTGCGGATGTAGGACAGCGCCCGGTCGAGATGCTTCAGACGGTGCGGCGCGCCCATCATGTAAGGGTGGAGCGCGATGCACATGACGCGGCCGTTCTCGCCGCCCTCGCGATAGACCGTGTCGAAATGGTCGATGATCATCTGGGCGAACTCCTCCGCCTCGACCGGCTGGCGGTAGATCATCGCGTCGTTGAGGTCCATCGAGTAGGGAACGTGGATCAGCGGCCCGTGTTTCGTGGCGAGCGGCGTCGGCTGGTCGTCGTGATAGAAGTCGCAGAAATAATCGAGGCCGGCTTCCTTCACGAGATCGGGCGTGTTCAGCGTGTTGGACACGGCCGGCGAGAACCAGCCGCGCAGCTTGCGGCCGGTGAGACGCAGGTGCGTCGCCTTGCTGTGCTCGATGACCTCGCGCTCTTCCTGCTCGCTGTAACCCCAGTGATAGCGCGTGTTGAAGTAGCCGTGGCTCATGTATTCCCAGCGGCGCGCTTCCATCGCTTCCAGGATCTCGGGATACATCTCGATCACTGACATCGAGAGCGAGACGGTGCAGCGGATGGAGTGCTTGTCCAGCACCTCGAACATGCGCCACAGGCCGACGCGATTGCCGTAGTCGCGGCCGCCATAGCCCAGCACGTCGGGATGCGGCATGCGCGGCCACGGATTGCGCACGCGGACCTCGGCCGGGATATATTCGTAATGCTCGATGTTGGGACAGACCCAGACCGCCACGCGCGCATTGTTGGGCCAGGAAAGCTTCGGTCGTTCGACGATCGGGGAATAGCCGAAACGGTAGGGGTCCATCCGGAACGCTCTTTCTTTAGTTGGCATGGAGAGTGCAACACGGGTTGCGCCGCACTTCAACGCCCACCATCCTGTTCGCATGGCGGATAACATTCGCTTCACGCTCAACGACACGCTCGTGGAAGTCGCCGACCTCTCGCCGATGACGACCCTGCTCGACTGGCTGCGCGACCATCACGGCCTGCGCGGGACCAAGGAAGGCTGCGCCGAAGGCGATTGCGGCGCCTGCACCGTGGTGCTGGAGCGCGAGGGCCGGCGCGACGCGATCAACGCCTGCATCGTGCTGCTGGGCCAGGTCGACGGCCAGTCGGTGCGCACGGTCGAGGGGCTGCGCGGCGCCGACGGCGGACCGCATCCGGTGCAGACGGCGATGGCGGAGGCCGACGCCACGCAGTGCGGTTTCTGCACGCCGGGCTTCGTGATGTCGGCGGTGGCTTTTGCCGGCAGCGGCGGGACCGCGGAGCCCGACGCGATCCACGATGCGCTGGCCGGCAATCTCTGCCGCTGCACCGGCTACCGGCCGATCGTGGACGCCATGACGCGGATCGCCGGCCTGACCGTCGAACCGCCGCCCGCCGCACCATCGCGCGCGCAGTCCGTCGGCTTCGAGGGCGCATTCTTCGCACCGCGCAGTCTGGCGGAAGCGCTGACGCTGCGGGCCGAGCATCCCGATGAGCTGCTGCTGTCGGGCGGCACCGATCTCGGCCTGCTGGCCAGCCGCGCGCGCAAGCCGCCGGAAAAGCTGATCCACCTCGTGCATGTGCCGGAACTGACGGCGATCTCGACGACCAGTGACCGCATCGCGATTGGCGCGGCCACGACGTACGGCGATGCAGCGCCGACCCTGATCGAGGCCTTTCCCGCACTGCGCCCGTACCTGTCGCGACTGGGCTCTCGGCAGATCCGCAACATGGGCACGATCGGCGGCAACATCGGCACGGCCTCGCCGATCGGCGACATGCCGCCGGTCCTGCTGGCCCTGGAAGCGAGCCTGACCCTCGTCTCGAAGCGGGGCACGCGCGAAATCCCGCTCGACGAATTCTTCCTCGACTATCGCAAGACCGCGCTGGCGCCGGACGAGATCATCCAGAGCCTCTCGATGCCGCGGCTCTGGGAGGGTGAGACCTTCCACTGCGACAAGGTGAGCAAGCGCCGCGACCAGGATATCTCGACCGTCGCGGGCGCCTACCGCGTGCGAATCCGCCATGGAAAAATCGAGGATGCGCGGCTGGCGTTCGGCGGCATGGCGGCCACACCGCGCCGGGCGCGCGCGGCCGAGGCGGCCTTGCTGAAGGACGGCTTTGCGGCGGCTGCAGAGGCCATCGCGACCGACTTCAAGCCGGTCGACGACTGGCGCGGTTCGGCGGCCTATCGCCTGCAGGTCGCGGCCAATCTGCTGCGGCGGCTGGAGCTGCGCCTCGCCGATCCGCAGCGCGTGCTCGAGGTCGAGTCCCTGTGAGCGCGAAGGTCCATAAGGCACAGCGCCACGACAGCGCGCTGAAGCATGTCACGGGGCAGGCGCTCTATATCGACGACATGCCCGAGCCGGCCGGAACGCTGCATGGCGCGCTGGTGCTGAGTACCGTCGCTTGCGGCAAGCTCCTGAAGGTCGACAGCACCGTGGCGTCGAAGATGCCGGGTGTCGTCGCGGTGCTGGGACCCGGCGAGATTCCCGGCAAGAACGACGTCGCCGCCATTGGCCAGAACGAGCCGTTGTTCGCCGTCGACCGGATCGAGTTCGCGGGCCAGACGCTGGCGATGGTCGTCGCGGAAACGATCGATGCGGCGCGGGCCGCTGTCGAGAAAGTCGTCGTCGAGATCGAGGCCGAAGAGCCGATCCTCGACATCGCGACGGCGCTGGAACGAAAGGCCTATGTGCAGGCGCCGTCGACGGTGTTGCGCGGCGATCCCGATGCGGCGCTGGCCAGCGCTCCTTACAAGCTCACCGCCGCGTTCAGCGTCGGCGGGCAGGAGCATTTCTATCTCGAAGGCCAGGTCGCCTTTGCGCTGCCGGGCGAGGATGGCGACATCACCGTCCATTCCTCGACGCAGCATCCGACCGAGGTGCAGCATATCTGCGCGCGGCTGCTGGGGTGCGACTTCAATCGCGTGACGGCGGTGGTGCGCCGCCTGGGCGGCGGCTTCGGCGGCAAGGAGAGCAACGCCTCGTGGGTTGCAGCCGCAGCAGCGGTCGCGGCGAACCATACCGGCCGGCCGGTGAAACTGCGCCTGCCGCGCGAGGTCGACATGGTGGCGACCGGCAAGCGTCACGGCTTCGACTATCGCTACACGGTCGGCTTCGACGGCGACGGCCGCGTGCTGGCGCTCGACGCCGTGCTGGCGGCCGATGCCGGCTGGAGCCTCGACCTCACGCCGGGGGTCGTGGCGCGCGCGCTCACCCATACCGACAACGCCTACTGGATCCCGCACTTCCGCGCCGTCGGCCATGCCTGCCGCACCAACAAGCAGTCGAACACCGCGTTTCGCGGCTTCGGCGGGCCGCAAGGCGTCGTGATCATGGAGGACGCGCTCGACCGGATCGCGATCCATCTCGGCCGCGATCCCGTCGCGATACGCGCGCTCAACTTCTACGCCGAGGGACGGGACGAGACGCCCTACGGCCAGACGGTCGACGAGAACCATCTGGCGCGCTGCTGGGCTGAGGTGAAGACCGGTGGCGAGATCGAGCGGCGGCGCGCCGAGATCGATGCGTTCAATGCGGCGAACCCCGTGCTGAAACGCGGGCTGGGACTCTTCCCGCTGAAGTTCGGCATCTCGTTCAACCTGCCGCACATGAACCAGGCCGGTGCGTTGGTGCATGTCTACACCGACGGCTCGATCCGCTTGAACCACGGCGGCACCGAGATGGGGCAGGGGCTGTTCATCAAGGTCGCGCAGATCGTGGCCGAGGTGTTCAAGGTCGACATCGACCGCATCCGGCCGTCCGCGACCTCGACCGCCGAAGTACCTAACACCTCGCCGACCGCGGCGTCGACCGGAACCGATCTCAACGGCTGGGCAGCGTGGGAGGCCGCCAATACGATCCGCCAGCGCATGGTGGCGTATGCGGCGGAGCATTTCGGCGTGGCCGCAGCCGACGTCGAATTCGCCGACGGCACCGTGCGCATCGCGAAGCCGGGCAGCAACCAGGTGCTGAGCTTTGGCGAACTCGCCAAGCTCTGCTGGCTGGGGCGCGTGTCGTTGTCGTCGACCGGCTATTACAAGACGCCGAAGATTCACTGGGATCCCGTGGCGATGCGTGGCCGGCCGTTCTTCTACTTCTCCTTCGGTGCGGCGATGGCCGAGGTGGCGATCGACACGCTGACCGGCGAGAGCCGCGTGTTGCGCGCCGATCTCGTGCAGGACTGCGGCGAGTCGCTCAATCCCGCCATCGACCTTGGCCAGATCGAGGGTGCCTTCGTGCAGGGCCAGGGCTGGCTCACCTGCGAGGAACTGTGGTGGGACGCCAAGGGTCGGCTGCGCACGGCGGGGCCTTCGACCTACAAGATCCCCGGCAGCCGCGACGTGCCGCCGGTGTTCAACGTCAGGCTTCTGGACAAGGCGCCGTCGCGCGAGGCGACGATCTTCCGCTCCAAGGCGGTGGGCGAACCGCCCTTGATGCTGGCCACCGCCGTGTGGACCGCGCTGAAGGACGCGATCGGCGCCGCAGGCGACAGGAAGGTCGCCGTGCGCCTCGATGCACCCGCTACGCCCGAGCGCGTGCTCGCGGCGGTCGAGCAGGTTCGACAGGCGGGCCGAACGGCATCGCCATCGACGTGATCGACGGATAAGGTGCCGCCCGATTTTCTGGCTTTCGGGAGGACAAGATGGACGTACGTATGGATGGCCGGGTGGCCGTGATCACCGGCGCGAGCACCGGCCTGGGCCTCGCCATGGCCAAGGAGTTCGCCGCGTCGGGTGCATCGGTGGCGCTGCTGGCCCGCAAGGCCGACGCGCTCGCCGCGGCCAAGGCCGAGGTGCAGAAGGCGGCCGGCAAGGCCAACATCAAGATCGAGGCCTATTCCTGCGACGTCTCGAAGGCCCAGCCGATCGCCGACACGGTCAAGAAGATCGACGCTGATTTCGGCAAGATCGACATCGTCGTGAACAATGCCGGCATCAGCCACGCCAAGTCGTTCGAGACCGTGACCGACGAGGACTGGCAGGGCGATCTCGACCTCAAGCTGTTCGCCGCCATCCGTCTCGCCCGCGCAGCGATCCCCGGCATGCGGGAACGCAAGTGGGGCCGCATCGTCAACGTGCTGAACATCGGCGCCAAGGCCCCGACCGCCAACTCGACGCCGACCAGCGTCAGCCGCGCTGCGGGCCTCGCGCTCACCAAGGCGATGAGCCAGGAACTCGCCAAGGACAATATCCTCGTCAACGCCATGCTGGTCGGCCTGATCGAGAGCGACCAGTGGCAGCGCCGTCACAAGACCGCGGCGGGCGAAGGCAAGACCTACGAGGAATTCCTCGCCGGCATGGCCAAGGGCCGCATCCCGCTCGGCCGCATGGGCAAGGCCGAGGAATTCGCCCGCATGGCCTGCTTCCTCTGCTCCGATGCGGGTTCGTTCATCACCGGCGTCGCCATCAACGTCGACGGCGGCGCGAGCCCGGTGGTCTGAGCATCTTTCATTTCCTTCCCCTTTGCGGATTCCGCAAAGGGGAAGTGCCCTCGTTTTACGAGGGCGATGGGGTCATGACCCCTCCGTCGCGTAAGACGCGACACCTCCCCATCTGAATGGGGAGGAGGGCCTGATGGCTATCGTCGGTTCCCCGGCGGCGTCACGTTCCACTGGCGGCGCAATGCGTCGAGGTCGTGTTCGACCCAGTCCCAGACGTTCCACTTCGGATCGAAGATATCGGCCGTCATCTCCGCGCCGCGCGCCCAGGCGTGCCAGAACTCGTCGGGATCGAGGCCGCCTTTGCCCGCGTGGCCAACGTCGTTCAGCTGCTCGCCGAAGTGAAAGAAGAAGATCACCGGCAGGATGTGGCCGCTCATCGGATTGATCGGATGCATGCCGGCGGTGAAGGTCGAGACGAGCAGCTCGCCGCGCGCGCTGGTGTCGTAGCCCGAGATCACGTGCGTGGAATCGTGCGCCGTGCCGAAGGTGGCGTTGAGCGCCATCGGATCGCCGGGGAAGGGATAGCCGTTCGTCTTGTCGAAGTCCCACAACGCCTTGCCGAATGTGTTCTGCGGTAGCCCGCCCAGCGCCTCGTAGCGCGCGACCAGGGCGGGATCGGCATTGGCGCCGGTATAGGGCCGGATCCAGGTGTTCGGGTCGAGGTCTTCGGAAGACCGGCTCAGGATACTGTCGAAGTTCTTGCGCCACATGTCGGCGGTGGCCCAGGCGAGATGACCCGACGCCGCCTCGACGAGGTCGGTGAGATAGTCGGCCTCGATGTCGAGCGCGCGGGAATATTCCAGCACACGCTTCAGCTTGCCGTGGTCGAGCGAGCCGTCGACCATCGCCATGATGGTGAGGTACTTCACCGCCTCCTCGGCGAGCGTGCGATCCGTCAGGACCTCGACGAGATCGGCCGGTTCGGAAGCGGGCAGCGTGCCGAGATCGACCAGCCCGTGGCGGCGCAGGAGATAGTGCGCCGCCGCCCGTATGCTCGCCGTGTCGGCGTAGGTGATCGTGTGACCGCCGGCCAGCGCCACCTGGCGCATGGCGCCCAGGATGACGTCGCTTTCGCGCGGGCCGACGGCACGCACCGGTTTTAGCGCAGCGGCTCGAGGATGCTCACATAGTTGGCGACCGCCGCGCCTCCCATGTTGAACACGCCGCCGAGCTTGGCCTTCGGCAGCTGCAGCCCTTCCGGCGCGGTGCCGGCAAGCTGCATGGCCGTCATCACGTGCATCGAGACGCCGGTGGCGCCAACCGGATGGCCCTTGGCCTTGAGGCCGCCCGAGACGTTCACCGGCAGCTTGCCGTCGCGCTCGACCCATCCTTCGAGGATGGCGCGCTCGCCCTCGCCCGGTGCGGTGAGGCCCATCGCCTCGTATTCGATCAGCTCGGCCGAGGTGAAGCAGTCGTGGCTCTCGACGAAGGAGAGATCGAGCAGGTCGAGATGCGCCGACTTCAGCGCCCGCTGCCAGGCGAGCTGCGGCCCCTAGAACTTGATGATGTCGCGCTTGCTAATCGGCAGGAAGTCGTTGACGTGCTCGGCGGCGCGGAAGGCGATCGCCTGCTTCATGCCAAGCGCCGTGCCGACGTAGGT
>JAKFVZ010000234.1 GCA_021732965.1 Reyranella sp. | reverse complement strand
CATCCTCGGCGCTGCCGCCGAGGGCGCGCGCGTGCGCCTGCCCGACCTGGCGACGCTCTTCCAGGTCCGCGCCGCGCGCCTTCGGGCGCTGGCGCCCGGCCACGATCTCGAAGGCTTCCTCCGCCTTATCGCCGCACTCGTGACGGCGCAGCACGAGGCGCTGTCGGACCTGCCGCCCGGCTCGCTGCCGGGAGCGGCCGAGATCGCCAAGGCGAAGCTGGTGAAGCGTGCGCCGCTCGACCCCGCGATCTGGTCGCGCGACGAGAGCTGGCGCGTGGCGCTGTCGCGCATCCTCGAAACGATCGACGGCGAAGTCCTGCCCGAGTCCGCCCGTGCGGCGCGCGACACCCTGCTCGCGGCCAGCCCGGCCGACCTCGAAGCATTGGCCGATCGTTTCCTCGGCGGTGACATCACGGGCGCCGAAGCGGCGCAGGCGGTTTTCGTGGCGGCCGCCCTGCAGGTCGCCTGGACGCGCATGGCGGCGCTGCTCGATGCTGCAGACCTGGCGAGCGAGACCGAGAGCGGCGACTGCCCGGCCTGCGGATCGCCGCCGGTCTCCGGTCTGATCTCGCCGGGCGGTACCAAGTTCGGCCATCGCCATCTTCATTGTTCGCTGTGCGCGACCTCGTGGCGCTATGTCCGCGTGCGCTGCGTGCATTGCGGCAGCACCGACAAGATTTCGTTCCGCAATCTTGCGGGCACCGACTATCTCCGGGCCGAATGCTGCGAGGTCTGTCAGGGCTATTCCAAGGTCTTCTATGTCGAGAAGGTCCGCGCCATCGAGCCGCTGGCCGACGATCTCGCATCGCTCGGCCTCGACGTGCTGGTCGGCGAAGAGGGATTCGCGCGCGTGCCCAATCCCTTCGTGCTGGGCATCATGCAGCACCATTGATCGATACCGGGCGGTGGGCCATCTTCGTCCCTGGAGGACGACCGTCCGTCCCAACTCTGCAGGAAACAAAACCGTGTCGCGTGCCGACCGCGCCGATGGCGCCTCCGAAATCCGTCCTCCGTCGATCGACCGCATGGCCGGCTGGCCCTCCCTGGCGCCGCTGATCGAGCGCGCCGGCCGTCCTCTCGTCATCGAGACGCTGCGGAGCTGGGTGGTCGCTAAGCGTGGTTCGGCCGAGGTTGCCGACGAAGCCGCCTGCGCGGCGTGGTGCGCCGCGCGGCTCAAACCCTTTCTGGAGCCCTCGCAACGGCGCGTGTTCAATCTCACGGGCACGGTGCTTCACACCAATCTCGGTCGCGCCGTGCTGGCGGAGGAGGCGATCGCGGCGGCGGTCGAGGCGATGCGTTCGCCGACCACGCTCGAATACGATCTGGGCGGCGGTGCGCGCGGCGAGCGCGACGATCATATCGCGCCCTGGCTTTGCCGCCTCACCGGCGCCGAGGCCGCGACGGCGGTGAACAACAACGCCGCGGCCGTGCTGCTGGTGCTGAGCGAACTGGCGGCGGGCCGCGAGGTTATCGTCTCGCGCGGCGAACTGATCGAGATCGGCGGCGCCTTCCGCATCCCCGACATCATGGCACGCGCCGGCTGCCGCCTCGTCGAGGTCGGCACCACGAACCGCACCCATCTCAAGGATTATGCGGCGGCGATCGGTCCGGATACGGCCGCCATCATGAAGGTCCATCCCTCGAACTACGCGATCCAGGGCTTCACCAAGTCGGTCTCGGCGGCCGAACTTGTACCGCTGGCGCGCGAGAAGGGCGTGGCGCTGATCGAGGATCTCGGCAGCGGTACTCTGGCCGATCTCGAAACCTGGGGCCTGCCGCACGAGCCGACGGCACGCGAGGCGGTCGAGTCGGGTGTCGATGTCGTCACTTTCTCCGGCGACAAGCTCCTGGGCGGTCCGCAAGCCGGCCTCGTGGTCGGCCGCAAGGCCATGATCCAGCGCATCGCCCGCAATCCGATGAAGCGCGCACTGCGACTCGACAAGGTGCGGCTTGCCGCCCTGGAAGCCACGTTGCGCCTCTACGCCGATCCAACGCGCCTTGCCGCGCGCCTTCCCACGATCCGCAACCTCGCGCGGCCGGCGGCCGAGATCCGCGTGGTGGCTGAACGCCTGCTGCCGGCGGTTCAGGCCGTTCTGGGGAATCGCGCGCAGGTAACAGTCGCCGAGGTGCGCGGACAGATCGGCTCGGGCGCACTGCCGGTCGACCTGCTGCCGTCCTTTGCCCTGGCCATTCGTGCGAAGGGCCTCGACCGGATCGCCGACTCGTTCCGCGGCCTGCCGATCCCCGTGATCGGCCGCATCGCCGACGGCACGCTCTATTTCGACCTTCGCACGCTCGACAACGAAGCGGCCTTCGTCTCGCAACTGGACAAGCTTCATGTCGTGGCTGGCTAGGCTGCTCGACCGCAAGCCGCCGCCGGCGCAGCGGATGGACGAGGCTCTGGCGGCCTGGAAGGCGGGCGACTACGGCGTCGCGCTCGACCTGTGGGCGCCGCTCGCACATGAGGGACATGCACGGGCGCAGAGCAATATGGGCGCGGCTTTCCTCGAAGGCCGCGGCGTAGAGCAGGATCATGCCAAGGCGATCGACTGGCTACGCCGCGCTGCCGAACAGGGCGATGCCGGCGGCCTGCGCAACCTGGCGCTCTGCCACTACGAAGGCTGGGGTGTGCCGCAGGACCAGGCCGAGGCCGCGCTTCTCTACGAGAAGGCCGCCCTACAAGGCGATGTCGACGCGCAGGACATGCTGTCGTGGATGAAGCTGCTGGGCGGCGGCTGCCCGCAGGACTATGCCGGCGCGCGGCTCTGGGCGGAGAAGGCGGCCGACCATGGCCGCGCCGCGGCGATGGCTCGACTGGGCGACATGCATCACAACGCGCTGGGCGTGGAACGCGACGCCGAGGTGGCCGCCGGCTGGTGGACACGCGCGGCGCGACTGGGCCATCCCGAGGCGCAGGCGATGCTGGGCGCGGCCTATCTCGCCGGCAAGGGCGTGCCGCGCGACGTCGTGGAGGCGCTGCACTGGCTGCGGCGCGCGGAGATGAACGGCGCGGGCGAGTTGGCGGCCGGTTTCCTGAAGGAGGCGCGGGCGCACGCCAAGCCGTCGCAACGCGCCGAAGCCGAGCGCCGCGCCGAGGAACCCTTTTCATGATCGTCGGGACCGCGGGCCATATCGACCACGGCAAGACCGCGCTGGTGAAGGCGCTGACCGGCGTCGATGCCGACCGCCTCAAGGAAGAGAAGGCGCGCGGCATCACCATCGACCTGGGCTACGCCTACAGCGACCTCGGCGACGGAAGGCAACTGGGCTTCGTCGACGTGCCCGGTCACGAGCGCTTCGTGCACAACATGCTGGCCGGTGCCACCGGCATCGACGCGTCGCTGCTCGTCGTGTCGGCGGCCGAAGGCATCAAGCAGCAGACCGTCGAACATCTGCAGATCCTCGACCTGCTGGGCCTCGATCGCGGCATCGTGGCGCTGACCAAGTCCGACCTCGTCAACGACGACCAGCTTCTCGAGCGCATGGCCGAGGTGGAGACGCTGCTGTCCACGACCTCGCTGCGCGGCGCGGAGATCGTGCCGGTGTCGGCGGTGACAGGACAGGGCGTGGAGGAGCTCAAGGAAAAGCTCCTCGTCCTCGGCGAGAGCGGCAAGGGTGCCGCAGGATTCGCGCGGCTCGCGGTGGACCGCTGCTTCGTGCTGTCGGGCGCGGGCGTCGTCGTCACGGGCACCGTTCATGCCGGCGAGATCAAGGTCGACGACCGGTTGCTGCTGACGCCCTCAGGCATCGAGGCGCGCGTGCGGTCTTTGCACGCGCAGAACCGGCCGGCGGAGATCGGACGGGCGGGGGAGCGCTGCGCGCTCAATCTCGCGGGCCCCCGGCTTTCCAGGGATGCGATCCGGCGCGGCGACTGGGTCGTCAGTCCGGAGCTCCATGCGCCGACCGACAGGATCGATGTGCGGTTGAGCCTGCTCGCTTCCGAGGCGCAGCCCCTGAAACACTGGTCGCCAGTGCATGTGCATCTGGGATCGGCCCATGTCATGGGCCGCGTGGCATTGCTGGAAGGCGAGCGGCTGGCGCCGGGTGACGGCGGGCTCGCACAGATCGTCCTCGACGAGAAGGTCGGCGCGCTGGCGGGCGACCGGGTGATCCTGCGCGATCCTTCGGCGACCCGCACGATGGCCGGCGCGACGACGATCGATCCGTTCGGTCCGCCGCGCAACCGGCGCGCCGAGCGGCGCCTGCTGGAACTCGCGGCTCTCGTCGAGCCCGACGCCGACGTGATGCCGCAACTGCTGCGTCTCGAAAGCGGCTTCGTCGATCTCGCGCGCTTCGGCCTGTCGCGTAACCTGAGGCCGGCCGAGGTGGAGAAACTGCTCGAGGCGGCCGGCGGGGCGAGGCTGGAAGGGTTCGGTTTCCTGGCCGAAACCCTGGAAGCGGCGAAGAAGGACATCGTCGAAACGCTCAAGACATTCCACGAGACCAGGGCCGATGCGCCGGGCCTTCAGGCCGAGCGGCTCAGGGTGACCCTGAAGCGTCGCTGGCCGGCCCCCGTGTTCAAAGCCCTGCTGGACCAGGCGATCCGCGCCAAGACGGTGGTGGTCGACGGTGCCTTCCTGCGCCTGCCGAGCCATTCGCTGAAGCTCGGATCGCGCGATGAGGCCCTCTGGCAGAAGATCTCGGCGGACATGACGCGCGACAGGTTCAAACCGCCGCGCGTGCGCGACTTCGCCGAGACCTACGACGCGCCGGAGGCCGATACGCGCCGGCTCCTGCAGCGACTGGCCAAGCTGGGGCGCGTCGTCGAGGTGGCGCCGGATCATTACTTCCTGCGCCCCGTGGTGGCCGAAATGATCGGCATTGCCAACGGTTTCGGGAAGGAGTTCACCGCGGCGGAGTTCCGCGACAAGCTCGACAACGGCCGCAAGGTCGCGATCCAGATCCTGGAGTTCTTCGACCGCCACGGCATCACCATCCGCCGCGGCGACCTGCGCCGCGCCGTGCCGCTGAAGAGCGGCCAGTACGGCCCGCCGCCTACGGCTTAGGGACGGGTCCGCTCAGGCTCGCCGGCGCACCGTCCGGGCCGATGAAGAGCGACAGCAGGAAGCCGTGCTCCTCGTGCGGGGCCGCTCCAATGTTCACGCCGCGTGCCTGGAGTTCGGCGCGCTTTTGCGCGAGATCGGGCACCCGTAATCCCGGTTGCCATGTGCCTGCCGGATTTGAAGGTGACGCTGGTTGGAGAGCCAGACGGGTGGTGCCGGTGTCGAACTCGGCCCATTCGGGCGTCTGGAACTTGAGTTTCAGCCCGACGGTGTCGCGCCAGAAGGCGACGGCTCCGGGGAGATCCGAGACGTTTCCGACGATGTACTTCAGCTCGATTGACATGATCTTGATTCCCTTAGGGAAATTCAGCCTACCACGGCAGGTGACAGGGGATTCATTCTGGTGAATCATCCGCCTCGGAGGGGAAGCGCTCCCGGTGGGGCGGCTGGCCTTCAAAGCCAGAGAGGGCCGTTAGCCGGTTCTTAGTGGGTTCGACTCCCACTCTCTTCCGCCAATCATAATCCGATACAGTCTATGGAAGTCCAAGAACGCCCCAGAATATCTGGCGTTTTTTCATGTGCGGTGTACCCGCTGGTCCAGCGTTACCCCATGGCAGCTACCCCATCCGGGGGTAGATTTGGGGGTACCTAGATGTTTAGTCCCGGCATTTGCTGGAGCGGGTTGAGGGTGAATCGGTCAGGCTCCTTTGTCCAGAGCTTGCAGATGTATTCGTAGGGCGTGAGGCCTTTGAGGGTCTTGAGGCGCTTGGCGAAGTTGTAGGCGGTAACGAAGTCGGCGAGATGGCTGCGAAGCTGATCGTGGGTCTCGTAGTAGAATCGTTTGACCGTCGCCTCTTTGATCGTTCGGTTCATGCGTTCGACTTGGCCGTTGGTCCAGGGATGCTTGGGTTTGGTAAAGCGATGGTCGATGTCGGCCTGGGCGCAGGTGTATACGAAGGCGTGAGCGCGGAAGGGCTCCTTACGTGCGATCAACTCCTTGATCTCCGCTGCCGTCCAACTCGTGCCCCGGGGATCGGTGAAGTGCAAACCGTTGTCGGTGAGCACGGTATGGATCCTGTAGGGAAGAGCGGCGATCAGGTGTAGCAGGCACTCTCTTGAGACGGCCGTGGTGGCCTTCTCGTGCAGCTCGGTGAAGGCGAACTTTGAAGTCCGGTCGATGCCCACAAAGAGGTAGAGCTGCCCCTCCAGGGTCCGAACTTCAGCTATATCAATGTGGAAGTAGCCGATGGGATAGGCCTTGAACTTGCGCTTCTTGACCTGGCCGTCTTCGACGTCCGGCAGCCGCGAGATGCCATAGCGCTGGAGGCAGCGGTGCAGGGACGAGCGGGTCAGGTGCGGTATCGTGGCCTGAAGGGCATAGAGGCAGTCGTCGAGCGGCAAGAGCGTGTGCTTGCGGAAGGCGACGATGATTCCCTCATCCGCAATCGAAGCACTGTCGACTTCCCTTCCTTCGGCCCGGTCTTCAGATCAGAGACGGAGCCGCGCTTCTTCCACTTGGCAACAGTCTTGGGATTGATGCCGTATCGCCTGGAAAGGCTCCTCAGGCTCTCTTGACTATGCCGTATCGCTCGACGGATCGCCTCTGTCGTTGTGGCGCAGCCGTGAAGAACCTGTCCCATAGCGCATCCCTCAAATTGGCCGACAAGGGTGCACCATCAAATCCCGGGATCAAACATCTAGAGATCAGGAAACCCACCGATGATGATCCGACTGGCGCCAGCTTTGCCTTTGAGAAGGCTGTCCCAAATGCCGGGCGAGCTGGCGGTGGTGGATTTGCCGATGTGTGGCGAAAAACTGCTTCGTCTGAAAGTACAAGCGAAGAGGCCGGTTCACGACACTAGCGGCCGCTCTCGCGCAGGCACGGGACTACGCTGATCTGCTTGAGAGTTGGGCGATCGATTTGGCCCGAGGAGAACCGCCGCTCTTCCGCCTTTGGGAGGCATCAACGCCTAGAAAGGCCGCTTAGCCTTCCGGAATTGAAGCGCCAGATCGAAGCCGCGGGTTTGATGCCGCGGCGAGTGCCGAGCCCTGCGGCCAGCGCAATCAAGATGGTTGGAACACACGCGGGAAGTGACGTAGTGGAAACCCCGTCGAACTCTGTAAGGCCACGGCTGCCAACTCTAGTTCTTTGGCTTGTCGAGGTCGTCGACGAATCGCTCTAGGCGCTCATGGAAATGACTAAGATCTGCGGTCGAGTATGCTTTGATTCGCGCTACAGAGGCGTCGATAGACGGCTGTAGGAGGTGAGATGGCGAGGCCAACTTTCTAAGTCGATACTCGGCATTGAGGTCCTGAAACTCCCTGACTCGACTCTGATCATCTCTGCCAAGGAATGCTTCGCCTGCGACGACCCACTTAGCTTGCAACTCCTCGAGGTCGAGAGCCTGACAATGTCGACCGCGCTCTAAATAGGAGCGTGTGTGCTCCATTGTGCGCGACGCCATGTAAGCCTTGGTCATTTCTTTGGCCTCTTTATCCTCCGGGTTTGGCATGCGCTATTTTCTCCTCAAGGATCTTAGGCCAGCCTCTATCAGCTTCGCCATTGCTGCGGATTTTGTGAGACCGTTCTTCTCGGCCCACGCTTCCATTGCCTCGATGACACGCGATGGAACGCGCCCAGTAACAACAGGATCGCGACCGCCTGGTTTAGGTGGGCGGCCCATCCTTTTTGCGGGCGCCGACATTATGTATACCTATTCTGCTGACCGTTGCGCACAATAGGTATCCCCATCCCAACTACCGCCCATTGGGACAAGACGGAGAGGCCGAAGCCGGCGCCCACCGATGCCCTCTCCGCCCTCAACGTCTCCAACGCCGCCGCCGTCGCGGCTTGCGAGTGGGCGCGACAGCGTCCGGCCTGACGGCAGAGGCTTACACCTCAGACCACGAAGTGATCGGGGCCGGTCAAGGCATCGTGCGCAATTACAGGCGGAACAGGATCCGGCCCGACGTTGGCGTCGCCGTGAGAGCCCGGATGTGCCGCCATCGCCTCATGGAGATCTGAAGGCGGCGGATCTCCGACGAGGATCCCGCCGAAGAAGCCTCCGTTCGCCGAGCTGGTGAGAATCTCCATTGCGAAACTCAGATCGAGCTCGCCGTCGTTATCGGTATCGAGCGCGGATATCGAGCCGAAATCCTGGAACTGATCGTGGAAGAAGGTGAAAGCATCCGCCGCGTTGGTCCACATATGAGAGGTACCGAGTACGTTGCCATCGGCGTACATTGTGAAGGTCATCGAATCGAAGCCGGCCCCGCCGATTAATGGGCTGTAAAAGCCGATCAGCAGATTTCCCGGAGCGGTAAGCTGCGACAGATCGATCGTGAAATTGATCGTCGAAGACACCACCTGATTTCCCGCTGTTTCCGCGTTGTGAGCACCGCCCATAGCGAGGATCGCGAAATAGGAGTCCGCCGTCGCGAAACCTGCCGCGATCGCAGGATTGGCGTCCAGCACGGCATCGACGTCGGTCATGCCCGGCGCGCCCGTGACGACGGCCAGCGCATTGGAATCGGGGATCGGGTCGGGCACGGCTGCACCAATCGCTGCGTTGCCGTAGGCGACGACGGTGCCGGCGCCTTCCGCCGTCGCCGACGCACTCGCGGAAACGATCAGCGAATTGCCGCCGGTATTGGACGTGTCGGCAAAGGCGCAAGCGACGGCATCCGTACCTGTCGCGATGGCCGTGGCCTCCGCCGCCCCTGCATCGACCAGCGCCTGGCCGGCGTGGGCCGTGGCACATGCCTCGGCCCCGGAAGCGCCAACCACCTCTGCGCGGGCCACCGCGTCTCCCCCCCCGGCATCGCCGGACCCACCTGTGGCAATCGCATCCGCAACGAGGCTGGAAGCGGTTACGGCCTTGAGGACGATGCTGGCTTCCGCACCACCGCCCAAAGCACCATTCGCATCGGCTTCCCCATTACCCCCGTTCGCCTCGGCGATGGCCATGATCGTATCGCTCGCTGCGGCACTGGCGGCGTCGTCGAAGGTCAATCCCGACCTGGCGAATCCGCCGTTGCCGCCATGCCCCCCTCCCGATGCCGAACCGCCATCGCCGCCTATCGCAGTCTGGCTCAGGATCAGGGCACCGGCGATGGTGAAACCGGTGACGGCGTCCAAGAGAATGCTGTCGGCGCCCAAGCCGCCATCGGCGCCGAGGGTACCGTACCCGCCATTGCCGCCCTGCTGTGTCGCGCCTGCCATCGCACCGGATGCCGCCGTGCTTTGCGCATGGGCGACGGCAATGGCCGTGGCGCCACTCCCGGCCGTCTGTCCGACGCCGCTGGCGCCACCACCGTCACCGCCAATAGCCTCGGCTTGGGCTATGGCATCACCGTCGACGGAAAAGACCCAAACCGTTGCAGTGGCCGCTCCACCTGTCCCGCCGCCGACACCGACGCCCGTGCCGCCGACCCCGCCCTGAGCCGTGGAGGCAAAGAGACCATCGGTGACCGTCTGCAACGAGCCGGCCGCCGTAGCGGTCCCAGCAATGCCGACGACCGCACCGTTGCCGCCGGCCCCGCCCACCGCGCCTGCTCCGGCAACAACGGCCATATCGGCATTCGAAGTCGTGAAGGAAAGGGTGGAGGTCGCGTTGCCGCCATCGCCGCCGTTCGCATCGGACGAATTTCCGCCGGCACCACCTCCTGCAACTTGCGCCAGCCCGAGTCTCGCCATGGGCTGAGACATCGTGCCGGACACCGCGTCGACCAGAGTGCTCGCCGCACCGTCTCCGCCACTGGCTCCGACGAGGCCTGCGCCGCCATTGCCACCGGCCTGAAGGACCTGCGCCAAACCGGTATCGCCACCGACGACTTCTGCCGTCGTGCCGCTTGCCACGGCACCTTGACCGCCCGTTCGGCCCACACCCTTGCCAATGCCCCCGTCGCCCCCATTCGCTGCCGCCGTCGCCAGCGCTCCGAGGCCCGTTGCAATTGCGGAGACGTTGCTCACGGCGCCGCCCGCATTGCCATCAGCGACCGCTCCTGCAGCCGCCGTCGCGCCACCACCGTCGCCCCCTTTAGCCGTGGCCACAGCCTCGACAAATTCGCCTCCAGTAGCCGTGGCCCGACTGGTTGCCGTGGCGCCTCGTCCGCCTATTCCGGACGTGTCGGTCGAGCCACCGTCGCCGCCCAGGGCATGAGCTTCCGCAACGACGTCGAACATGCCGCTGAGAGTGACGGTGGCAGCAGCCGTGCCTCCACTCTTGGCGCTTCCCGAAGCGGAAAGGAGATCGCCGCCAATACCGCCAGCCGCCGACGATAATGCAGAAATAAGCTCGGAATGGTCGTCGCCAACGCCGGTGTTATCGATCGTGAGTGTGGATTGTGCGATGCCGGCACTCCCGGCGATCCCGCCATGGCTCGCGCCGCCATCACCGCCGATTGCCTCTTGCATCAGCGTGAGCGCGCCTCCGTCGGTCGTACCCCACACGACATTCGCCATCTTGCTCGACGCACCGATACCGCCGTTGGCCCCATCGAGGTCTTCGCCGCCGTTACCCGCATATTGCGACGCAACTACCATGACCTCGGCGTCCGAGCCGGCCGTCGCCGACGCAGAAGCTACATCCAGAGCGCCT
>JAKFVZ010000058.1 GCA_021732965.1 Reyranella sp. | reverse complement strand
GAAGGGCAGCTCCTCGCCGTAATAGTCGCTGTCGTAGAGGAAGCCGCCTTCCTCGACGACGAGGCGGCGCGTGTTAACGCTTGGTCCATAGCGGCAGTACCAGCCGAGCGGCCGTTCGCCGGTCATCTTCTGGATGGCGGCGATGGCCTTGCGGATGTGGTCGCGCTCGGTGGCCTCGTCGAGCTCGTAGTGCTTGATCCAGCGCCAGCCGTGCGAGCAGACGTCGAAGCCCGATTTGGCGATGGCGGCCGAGGCTTCGGGATTGCGCTCCATCGCCAGGCCGCAGCCGAAGATCGTCATCGGCAGGCCGCGTTCCTGAAAGAGGCGCATCAGACGCCAGAAGCCGACGCGGCTGCCATATTCGAACAGGCCTTCCGCCGCGAGGTCGCGGCCCGTGATCGACTGGCCCATGCCCGCGGCATCGCTGAGTCCGATCTCGGTATGGCCCTCGCCGTCCTGGATCGAAGGCTCCGAGCCTTCCTCGTAGTTCATCACGAAGTTCACGGCGATGCGGGCGCTGCCGGGCCATTTCGGGTCTGGCGGGTTGGCGCCGTAGCCGATGAAATCGCGGCGAACCTCGTAGGGCATCGGGGGCTCCGGATCAGGGAATGCGGACGGTGAAGGGAGGCACGGGCACGAACTCCTCGTCGCCCTTGCCGCCGTCGCGCCACATGAAGACGGCGAAGCGGCCTGGCCGGTCGAGAACGGTGAGGCCGTGGTGCCACGTGTTGGGCCGGTAGGTGACGCCCTGCTTGCCGGTGGCGATGAAGGCGCGCACGCCCGCGAAGTCGGGGCCGCCCGCCGCGGCATGCGGCGCCACGACGATCAGGTAGCGGCTGACGTCGAGCGGCATGAAGGTCTGGGAGGAAAATTCGTGGCGTTCCAGATAGTCGCTGCGCAGCGGCCGGTCCGGCGTCTCGGCCTTCACGCTGACCGAGAGGCTGGCATGGGCTGTGTCGCGGAGATTGCCCAAAGCGTCCTCGTAGTAGGTGCGGCCGGCCACGTCGGGCACGTCGATCACGTCGCCGAAGGGGGCGAAGGCGTCTTTTGTGAGGGGCTGGGGGATCAGTTCCATTGGCGGGTCCTCGTCAGTCGCGCATGCGGCGGGTCAATCCCACCGTCCATTCCATGACCAGCATCAACAGGAAGGCCGCGGTGATCAATACGCCGGAGACCGCGGCGATGCGCGGATCGAGCGTGGATTCCATCATGCCCCACATGCGGATCGGCAACATGTCGGTGCGCGCCGTCGACAGGAACAGCGAGACCGGCACGTTGTCGATCGAGGCCATGAACGCGAGGAACGCGCCGGCGAAGATGCCGGGCGCGATCAGCGGCAGGGTCACGCGGCGCAGCGTGTAGAACCAGCTGGCGCCCAGGCTCTGGGAGCTGTCGTTCAAGGCGGGATCGAGCTGGGACAGGCTGGCGCTCGTGGTGCGCAGGATGAAGGGCACGGTCACGATCATGTGGCCCGCGATGATGAGGTTCAGCGACGGCCGGAACCCGATCAGCGTGAAGTACATCAGGGAGGCCAGGCCGAACGTGAGGCCGGGCAGCACGAGCGGTGACAGGAAGAAGCCGTCGGCCACCCGCGCGAGACGGTGCCGGTTGCGGGCGATGCCGAGCGCCGCCATCGAGCCCAGCAGCACGCCGAAGCCGGTCGACCAGGCCGCCACCTCGAGGGAGTTGCTGACGGCGCGATGGATCTGGCGGGATTTCGAGGGATCGAACAGGGCCTCGTACCATTGCAAAGAAAATCCGGTCGGCGGGAACTTGAGCGACCGGCCTTCCGTGAACGATGTGGTGAGGACGATCACCACCGGCGCCACGATGATGAACAGGGCGATGGTGGCCAGGGTCCAGATCACCACGCCGTAGGAAATGTCGCCCAGGCTCCGCCGCCTACCCATGGACATACCCTCCGGAACGGCGGCCGAGCCACGACAGCGCGCTGACGACGGTGAGCACGGAGATCAGCAGGGCGATCGAGACCACGGCGGCGAACGGCCAGTTGAAGACGACCAGCGACTGCTGCCAGATCAGCAACGGTAGGTAGATGAGCCGCACGCCGCCGATCACGCTCTGGGAGATGAAGGCGGTGGTCGAACTGGCGAAGACCAGCAGGCAGCCGGCCACAAGCCCCGGCATGCTGAGCGGGACGATCACGGTGAAGAGGGTGCGCCAGCGCGAGGCGCCCAGCGCCGCCGAAGCGTCGCGCAGGTTGGGATCGAGCCGCGACATCACGCTGATCAGCGGCAGCAGCATCAGCGGCATCTCGATCTGGGTCAGGGAGATCACGAGGCCAAGCTCGGTCTGCAGGAGGCGCAGCGGTTCCGAGATGATTCCGAGCTGCATCAGCACGGTATTGACCACGCCTTCGCGGCCCAGCACCACGATCCAGGCGAAGGTGCGGACGACGACCGAAAGCAGCAGGGGCATCACGATTACGAAGATCAGCACCTTCTGCACGCGCGGCGACGCGTCCAGATAGACCAGCGCCAGCGGGTAGCCGATCAGGATGGTGGCACCCACCGTCTTCACGCCGAGCAGCATCGTGTCGGCGATCACCTTGTAGCTGAAGGGATCGCCGAGGAACTTGGCCCACTGGCCGAAACCCGGCTGGCTGATCTTGTCGTCGTTGAAGAAGCTGACGCCGACCAGCATGAGCAGCGGCGCCAGGAAGATCGAGGCGAATGCCAGCGCGAGCGGCAGCGCGAGCTGCCATTCGGCAGTGACGGAGCGCTTTCCTCCCCCGTCAGCGGGGGAGGTGGCGCCGTCAGGCGACGGAGGGGTCATCGTGCGCATCGATCATGACCCCTCCGCCCCCGAAGACGGGGGCACCTCCCCATTTGAATGGGGAGGCAAGCTGAATTCACTTCGCCATTTCCTTGTTGAACTTCTCGATCCAGCCGGCGCGCAGCGGATTGATCTTGGCCCAGTCGTGGCGGATGAAGCTCGACATCTCGTCGAGGCTCTTCATCGGCAGGTAGTCCGGGAGCGGCACGTCCTTGTTGACCGGCACGAAGTTGTAGGGCGGCTTGGTGAGCGCCTCCTGCACTTCCTTGCCGGCGACGAGGTCGATGTACTTGTAGGCATTCTCGACGTCGGCCGCGCCCTTGGCGATGTGCAGGGTCGTGAGGAAGGTGATGGCGCCCGTCTCGGGCTTCACGAACTCGATGTCGACACCACGGCCCTTCAGCGTCGCGACGGTCTGGGTGTTGGTGTAGATCACGTCGCACTGGCCCTGCTGGAAAAGACCCGGCATGGCGGCCGGCTGGCCGACCGCGGCGATCTTGGGCAGCACTTTCTTCAACTCGGCCAGCGCCGGCTCGATGTTGGTCTCGGAGCCGCCGAACACCTTGGCGATCTCGATCAGGGATACCGTGCCGAAGGTCGTCTGGAAGCCGGTGATGCCCAGCCGCGAAACCCACGGATCGGTGAAGAGGTCCTTCCAGCCCTTCGGGGCAGGCACCTTCTTGGGATTATAGGCGATGCCCACGACCTGCGCGTTGACGCCGACGCCCCATTCGTCGACCAGGCCGGCCGGCAGCTTGGACGCGTTGGTGAGCTTCTTCGCATCGAGCTTATCGAACAGGCCGCCCTCGATGGCGGTGATGCGCGGGCCGGGGTCGAGCACGAAGGCGTCGAACGGAGGGGCGCCGCGCGCGGCCTTGGCTTTCGCCACCTGATCGACGGCGAACAGCGGCTGCAGTTCGAGGTCGATGCCGTCCTTCTTCTTCAGTGCCGGCGCCACGGTGGCGCGGAACGCCTCCTCCCAGGTTCCGGGATAGATGGCGGCGGCGACGCTGCCCTTGGCGTGCGCGATCGAGGGCAGGAGGGAGGCGCCTCCGAGGGCGGTAGCGCCGGCGAGCAGATGTCTGCGGCTGAACATGGAAATTTCTCCGTGGTTGTCAGGGGGAACGCGGGAAAAGCGTGGGGCGTGCATCGGCGGCAAGGGTGCAGTAGGCGCGGGCCGCCTCGCTCATGACCGCGCGGCGTGGCTCGATGATCTTCAGGAACGTGCCGTCGGCGGTGCGGGCCTCGTGCACGAGTTGCGCACCGATGGGCAACGCGAGGCCGGGCTCGATCTTCCAGGTATCGGGACCGGGGACGGAGGAAAGCGCCAGCTGCTCGGGCCGCACCGACATATGCACCGGTGCGCCGAGACCGATGCCTGCAGGCGCGGGCAGGCTGAGGCTGGCGCCGGCATCCAGTGCGACCGTCGCCATGCCGTTCTGGAGACCGGCGATCTTGCCGTTCATCAGGTTGGTGGTGCCGATGAAGCCGTTGACGAACAGCGTCTGCGGCCGATCGTAGATCGCGACCGGCGTGTCGAACTGCTCGACCTTGCCCTTGTTCATGACGGCGATGCGATCGGCGACGCTCATCGCCTCGTCCTGGTCGTGCGTCACGAGAATGGTGGTGAGGCCGAGCGTCCGCTGCAGGCGCTTGATCTCGATCTGCATGTCGAGACGCAGGTTGCGGTCGAGGGCGGCGAAGGGCTCGTCCAGCAACAGGATCGACGGCTCGATGGCGAGTGCGCGAGCGAGCGCCACCCGCTGCTGCTGGCCGCCCGAGAGCTGGCGTGGCAGGCGCTGGTGGAAGGCGCCGAGCTGGACGGTGTCGAGGAAGCGCGTGACCGCGGCCTGGACTTCCGGCCCGCGGTTCCCGCGCGCACGCAGGCCATAGGCAACGTTCTCCGCTACCGTCATGTGCGGGAAGAGGGCGTAGTTCTGGAAGACGATGCCGATGTTGCGCTGGTTGGACGGGAGATGGTCGATGGTCGCCCCGTCGACCCGCACCCGACCGGCGGCCTGCCGGACGAAGCCCGCAATGACCCTGAGAAGGGTCGTCTTTCCGCAGCCGGAAGGGCCGAGCAGCGCGACGACCTCGCCGGGTTCGATGGCGAGCGTGACGCCGTCGACGGCCAGCGACTGTCCGTAGCGGACGCTCAGGTCCTCGACGTCCAGCGCGCGCGCCGCCTTGCTTTTCCCTACATCCTGCAACTGTCCTGCCTCCCGCGGAGAGCAAACGCAAGGGGCATGCCAACCATCGGAAGGTCGCTCATGCCGGGAACTGCTCCCGCCACGACGACGCGATCTCGTCGCGCCGCGCGATCCACACTTTCTCTCCGTAAGAATCGAGCAGGGCCAGCACGCGCTTGAAGGCGGCAAAGCGGCCGGGCCGGCCGGCGATGCGCAGGTGCCAGCCGATGTTCAGCAGCTTCGGATGGCCGGCCTCGCCTTCCTCCAGCAGCATGTCGATGGCGTCGCGCACATAGTCCACCATCTCGTCGGCGCGCACGAAGCCGTTGGGATGGAAGAACTTCATGTCGTTGCTGTCGAGGGCGTAGGGCACGACCAGCAGGGGATGCTGCGCGTCGGACCTGTCCCAATAGGGCAGGTCGTCATCGAAGCCGTTGCTGGCATAGCCGAAGTCCAGCTCGCGCAGGATCGACCGCGTCTCGCGGCTCTCGCTGCCGCGGCAGAAGAAGCCCATCGGACGTTGGCCTGTCGCGCTTTCCATGACTTCGATGCAGCGCCGGAGATCGCGCAATTCCTCGGTCCGGTCGGTGTAATCGGCGTGCGGACGCCACAGCCAGCCATGGCAGGCGGCCTCGTGTCCGGCTTCGACGATGCGTCGCGCGACCTGCGGCAGGCGCTCGACCGCACGACCGCACATGTAGAAGGTGACGGGGCGCCGGTGCTTCTCCAGTGCCGCCAGCATGCGCCAGATCCCGGCGCGCATGCCGTAGGCGAAGATCTGCTCGTTGCCCTGGTCCCAGCGGCCGGGCGGTACCACGCTCACCACCTCGGAAATCTTCTCGGCGTGCGGGTCGCCGTCGCTGACGGCCAGTTCTGCGCCTTCCTCGAAATTGACCACCATCGAGACGGCGAGTTTGGCGCCGCCGGGCAGCTTCCAGGCCGGCGGCGTGCCGCCATAGCCCACCAGGTCGCGCGTCTGGCTCACGCCTTGCATGTCTTCCTCCAGCAGGATGTGCACATTTCTTGACGTAATGTGCACATAATTTTACCAATCGGCGGCAGGCCCATGACTGAACTCCACCGCGACCTCGATCCTGAAACAGCCCTGGCGGGCCAATGGTTCGAGCATCTGCGCACGCATTCCAAAGGCCGCCTCGGCGTCACCCGCGCGTCCTACGGCGAGGGCGAGCAGATGGCGCATGAACTGATGCAAGGCATCGGCCAGTCGCTGGGGCTGGAGAAACGGATCGATGCCGCCGGCAATCTTTATCTGACCCTGCCGGGGCAGGATCGTTCGCTGCCCGCCATCATGACGGGCTCGCATCTCGACTCGGTGCCGGAGGGCGGCAACTACGACGGGGCGGCGGGCGTGGTCGCCGGCATGGCGATGCTGGCGCGCTGGCATCGCGCCGGCCGCCGGCCAAAGCGCGACATCACCGTGATGGGCGTGCGCGCGGAGGAGCTTTCATGGTTTCCCGCGCCCTATATCGGCAGCCGCGCGGCCTTCGGCCTGCTGGAGCCGGAGGCGCTCGATGCCTGCAAGCGTCCCGACACCGGCCGCTCGCTGGCCGAGCACATGAGAGAGTTGGGCTTTGCGCCCGAGCGCATCCGCGCCCGCGAGCGGCAACTCGATCCCGCGCGTATTGCCTGTTTCCTCGAACTCCATATCGAGCAGGGGCCGGTCCTCGTTGATCGTGGCCTGCCAGTGGGCATCGTCACCGGTATTCGAGGCAATCTGCGATACCGCAATCCGCACATCATCGGCCGTTACGGTCATGCCGGTGCCGAGCCGAGGCTGTCGCGGAACGATGCGGTAATGGCCGGAGTGGAATTCGTGTCGCGCCTGGAGGCGCTGTGGTTGGAGTATGAGGCGGCGAGGAAGGATCTCGTCTGCACGGTCGGACAGTTCCATACCGACACGGCCGTTCACACGATGACCAAGATCCCGGGCGAACTCTGGTTCTCGATGGACATTCGGAGCGAGGACAACGAGGTGCTGCTCGCGGTCGACCGGCGGCTGCGCGAGATCGCCCACGAGATCGGCGCGCGGCGCGGCGTGACCATCGATCTCGGCGCCTTCACCAATGCCAAGCCAGGTCCGATCGACCGCACGCATCGCACGCGCCTCGAACGGCTGGCGACCGACCTCGGCATCGACGCGCTGCCGATGGCGAGTGGGGCGGGGCACGACGCGGCGGTTTTCGGCGTCATGGGCGTGCCGACCGCGATGATCTTCATCCGCAACGACCATGGCAGCCACAATCCCGACGAAGCGATGGACCTCGCCGATTTCGCGCAGGGCCTCCGGCTGCTGGTCGCCGCGGTGGAGGAGATCGATGCCGCGTAAGCCGTTGAAGGGTGACGTCGCCGCCGACGAGGCGGTGTATGGCGCGATCAGGCGGGCGATGCACATGGGCCGCCTGGCGCCCGGTACCAAGCTGCAGGAGCCTGCGCTGGCGCGCGTGCTGGGCGTCAGCCGCGAGCGCGTGCGCAAGGCGCTGCACCGGCTGGTGCACGAGGGCTGGCTCACCGCGATCCCCAACCGCGGCACCTTCGTGCCTACGCTCACGGTCGAGGAGATGCGGGAGATCTACGACGTCCGCTCGATGCTGGAGGCGGCGATCGTGCGCCGCCTGAGCGAAGGCCATACCGCGGCGGCCGCGAAGCGCCTCAAGGCGCATGTCACCGAGGAGAAGGTGGCCACGCGCCGCGACGATCGCGGCCGGCTGTTCGAATTGTCGGGCGAGTTCCACGTCCTGCTCGCCGAATTGTGCGGCAACGACGAGCTGACGCGGCTGCTGCGCGGTCTGCTCACGCGCTCGACCATGCACTTTTCGATCGCCGCGCCGCAGCAGCTCACGAACTGCGCCGGCCCACACGATCACGGCGACATCGCCGAGGCGATCCTGGGCGGCAGGGCGGACAAGGCCGCGAAGCTGATGCTCGGCCATCTCGCCGGTCTCGTGACGCTGCAGGCCTCGCGCGCACCCGAACGGCAGTCCACCGATCTCGAAGAGGCTTTCCGTGGGATCAAGGCACGCCAAACGAAAACGGGCGCCCCGCAGGGCGCCCGTTCGAATTGAGAAGGCTTCGACCGGCCTTAGAGCTTGCCCATCGCGACGGCGGTGTCGGCCATGCGGTTGGAGAAGCCCCATTCGTTGTCGTACCAGCTCATCACGCGGACCAGCGTGCCTTCCATGACCTTGGTCTGGTCCATGTGGAAGGTCGACGAGTGGCTGTCGTGGTTGAAGTCGATCGAGACGTTGGGCTGGTCGGTCCAGCCCAGGATGCCCTTGAGCTGGTTGGCGGCGGCCAGCTTCACGGCCTTGTTGATCTCTTCCTTGTCCGTCTTGCGCTTGGCGACGAACTTGAAATCGATGCACGAGACGTTCGGCGTCGGAACGCGGATCGACACGCCGTCGAGCTTGCCGTTCAGTTCCGGCAGCACGAGGCCGACGGCCTTGGCGGCGCCGGTCGAGGTCGGGATCATCGACAGCGCCGCGGCGCGGCCGCGGTACATGTCCTTGTGCATCGTGTCGAGCGTCGGCTGGTCGCCGGTGTAGGCATGGATCGTCGTCATGAAGCCGTGGTCGATGCCTACCGCGTCGTTCAGGACCTTGGCGACCGGGGCCAGGCAGTTCGTCGTGCACGAGGCGTTCGAGACGACGATGTGGTCCTTGGTGAGCTTGTCGTGATTCACGCCGTAGACGACCGTGAGGTCGGCGTTGTCGGCCGGGGCGGAGACCAGCACGCGCCGGGCGCCGGCGGTCAGGTGGGCCGAGGCTTTGTCCTTCGAGGTGAAGATGCCGGTGCATTCGAGGGCGATGTCGACGCCCATCGCCTTGTGCGGCAGCTTGGCGGGATCGCGCTCGGCGGTGACCTTGATCGGGCCGCGGCCGACATCGATCGTGTCGCCGGCGACCTTCACTTCACCGTTGAAGCGGCCGTGCACGGAGTCGAAGCGGAAGAGGTGGGCGTTGGTCTCGACCGGGCCGAGATCGTTGATCGCCACGACCTCGATGTCCTTGCGGCCGGACTCGATGATGGCGCGCAGCACATTGCGGCCGATGCGGCCGAAGCCGTTGATTGCAACCCGAACAGCCATCTTCTTTCCCTCCGTTATTGCGCGAGCCTGCGCGCCGCTTCCGCGATCGCCTCGGCCGTGATGCCGAAATGCTTGTAGAGATCAGAGGCCTTGGCCGACGCGCCGAAGCCCTTCATGCCGACGAATGCGCCCTTGGCGCCGAGCCAGCGTTCCCAACCGAAGCCGGTCGCCGCTTCGCAGGCGACGCGGATCGTGCCGTCACCGCCCATGACCTTGTTGCGATAGCTGTCGTCCTGCGCCGCGAACAGCTCCCACGACGGCATCGATATCACGGCGGCGGCCTTGCCTTCCTGGGAGAGGAGATCGCGCGCCGCGAGGGCGAGCTGCACTTCCGAGCCCGACGCGATCAGGCGGATTGGCGCCGACTCGTCGCCGGCCAGGATATAGGCGCCCTTGGCGCACAGGTTCTCGTCGCCCGCGCCGCGCAGGGTCGGCAAGTTCTGGCGCGTGAGCGCAAGGACGCTCGGCGTCTGCTTCGCCTCGAGCGCGATCTGCCAGCACTCCGCCGTCTCGATGGCGTCGGCGGGCCGCAGCACCTGCAGGTTGGGAATGGCGCGCAGGGCCGGAAGATGCTCGACCGGCTGGTGGGTCGGGCCATCCTCGCCGAGGCCGATTGAATCGTGCGTCATCACATAGATGACCCGGACGCCCATCAGCGCCGAGAGGCGGATCGACGGGCGGCAATAGTCGGTGAACACCATGAAGGTGCCGCCGTAGGGGATGACGCCGCCATGCAGCGCCATGCCGTTCATCGCCGCGGCCATCGCGTGCTCGCGGATGCCGTAATAGATGTAGCGGCCGGCGGTGTCGGTGCGCGAGGCGCCCTTCAGCGTGGCCGTCTTGGTGTTGTTCGAGCCGGTCAGGTCGGCCGAACCGCCGATCGTGTCGGGCAGCACCGGGTTGATGACCTCAAGCGCTTCCTGGCTCGATTTGCGCGTGGCCCAGGAAGGCTTGTCGGCGGCAAGCTTCGCCTTGAAGGCGGTAATCGCCTCGCCAACGGCCGGGGGCAGGTCGCCCTTCTGACGGCGGTCGAATTCGGCGCGATCCTCCGAGGCCATGGCGGCGAGGTTCTTGTTCCACTTGCGGCGGGCCGACTTGCCGCGCGCGCCGATCTTGCGCCACGCCGAGAAGATCGCCTCCGGAATGTCGAACGGGCCGTGGCTCCAGCCGAGCTTGGCGCGGGCGCCGGCGATCTCGTCCTTGCCGAGCGGCGAGCCGTGCGTGGCGGCAGTTCCCGCCTTGGTCGGCGCGCCGTAGCCGATCACCGTCTTGCAGGCGATCAGCGAGGGCTTGTCTGTGACGTTGCGCGCCTTGCGGATGGCTCGCGTCACGGCCTCGGCGTCGTGACCGTCGACCGAAAGCACATGCCAGCCGGCCGCGGCGAAACGCTTCTTGTGGTCTTCCGAGGTCGACAGCGAGGTCGGGCCGTCGATCGAGATGCCGTTGTCGTCGAACAGCACGATCAGGCGGCCGAGGCCCAGATGGCCCGCCAGGGTGATCGCTTCCTGGCCGACGCCTTCCAT
>JAKFVZ010000290.1 GCA_021732965.1 Reyranella sp. | reverse complement strand
CCACGCGGCCAGCCGGTCGATGCGGCGGAACATCAGCGCTGTCGCGAGCACGAGCAGGTCGAGCGCCAGGATCACAATCACCGCCAGACCCGGATTGCGCAGGCCGAAGAACGCGACGCTCCAGCCCAGGTTGACGGCCAGTTGCAGGGCGAAGACGGCCAGGGGCCCGCGCGCGGTGTCGCGGTCGGCTGCTCGCCACACCCGCCAGGCCGCGATGCCCATCAGGATATAGAGCGCCGTCCACACCGGGCCGAAGATCCAGTTGGGTGGATTGAAGGACGGCTTGTTCAGCGTGGTGTACCACGTGGTGACGCTCTCCGCCGTCACGGCGCCGCCCAGCCCGCCTACTCCAAGGCAAAGGCCAACGAAGAGGACGAAAGCCAGGACGTCCTTGCCGGTCCCGATATCCGAACGCTTGCTGCTCATGACACGAGACTCGCTCCGACATTGATGGTGAGGGCCAGGATCGCGGTGTTGAAGGTGAAGGACACGATGCCGTGGACCAGGGTGACGCGGCGCATCGCGGGCGACACGGTGCCGACGTCGCCGGTCTGCGACGCACACCCGATCACGAAGGAATAATAGAGGAAGTCCCGGTAGTCCGGTGGCCGGTCGCCGGGAAACTCCAGGCCGCCCGGCCCGTCGTCGTCCGGTCGGTAATAGATGTTCGCATAGTGCAGGGTGAACACGAGGTGCGTGAACGTCCAGGACAGCGCGACGGTTGCGCCCGAGATTGCCAGGGCGTGAAACAGCGAGGCGTGGGGCGTCTTGAGCATCGCGAGTTCCGAGAAGATGGTCGCAAAGCTCGCGCCGGCGCTCACGATCACGACAAGCAGGATGATCCAGTCGCCCTCGTCGTAGGCGGCCGCGCGGGCATAGCAGGTGTCGACCGTGGACTTCGCGATCATGCGCAGCGTGGTCACGACGTAGAGGAACGCCGTCAGGTTCCACCCCAGCAGCCCCCTCGTCTCGATGCGCATGTCCTTGGGCAGGAGCAGGAACAGGGTAACGCCGGCCGCGAGGGCGACCAGCAGGCGGGTGCGTGCCTGGACGAAGCGGCGGAATCCGCGAAGGTAGCCGGACGTTTCGGTCATGCGGTTTCCATGACCGCACTCTGCCATCTCGGCGGCGGCGGGCAATCGCTGTAATGTCCCAGCCATGCTTTTCGACGCCATGGATCTCGCCGCGACCTTCGTCTTCGCCATCAGCGGCGCGACACGGGGCGTCCACAAGCGTCTGGACCTGTTCGGCGTGCTGGTCGTCGCCTGGGTGGCCGGGGTGGCCGGCGGCATCTTCCGCGACCTGATGATCGGTGCCGTTCCGCCCGCCGCCTTCGACAACTGGCGCTATCTCGCCGTGACCGTCGCGGCCGGGCTGACGGGCTTCTTCGCCTCGCACCTGATCGACCGGGTGCGCACGCCGGTCCTGCTGTTCGACGCTGCCGGCCTCTGCCTGTTCGCCGTCACCGGCACGCAGAAGGCCCTGGCCTATGGTCTCAGTCCGCTGATGGCCGCCCTGCTGGGGATGGTCACCTGCATCGGCGGCGGTGTGGCCCGCGACCTCCTCACCCTCCAGGTACCGACCGTCCTGCGTTCGGAACTCTACGCCGTCGCCGCCCTGGCCGGCGCCGGGGCAGTCTCGATCGGGTTCTGGCTCGGTCTTCCGGCCCTGCCGACGGCCGCCGCAGGGGCCGGAATCTGTCTGTTCCTGCGGCTGATGTCGATCTACCGGGGCTGGCACCTCCCCGTGGCGGCGACCAAACAAAAGTCCTCACTCGAAACCGACTAATATTTCCGCTCTTACGCGCGTGATTCGACGCCACGCCCTTGCCGGTCCTTTGTACGAACGCTAAACACACGCCCGTCATTTTGTCGCAAGCGGCGTGGGGGAAAAAGCAGCATGGCGACGAAGAAGAAGGCGAAATCGACCGGCCCTGCCACTTCAGGGAAGGTTGCCAAGAAGCTGAACGGCAACGCGAATTCCGACCGAGCCAGCGGTACGCCCGAAGCGAGGGACACAGCCCGTCTCCTGCTGGAGATCGAGGCGATCCACTGCCGGCCGGAAAACCCGTACATCTTCACCTCCGGACGGGCGAGCCCGGTCTATATCGACTGCCGGAAGATCATCTCGTTCCCGGAAGCGCGCGCCAAGATCATGGCCCACGCCCACAAGATGATCGAAAAGACCATCGGCTGGAGCAAGATCGACGTGGTGGCCGGCGGCGAGACCGCGGGCATCCCGTTCGCCGCCTTCCTGGCGGCGCTGGCCAAGAAGCCGATGATCTACGTGCGCAAGCAGCCCAAGGGCTTCGGCCGCATGGCCCAGATCGAGGGCGAGCTGAAGCCCGGCAAGCGCGTCCTGCTGGTCGAGGATCTCGCGACCGACGGCGGCAGCAAGCTGGTCTTCATCGAGGCTCTGAAGAAGGCCGAGGCCAAGGTCACGGACTGCTTCGTTGTCTTCCACTACGGCATCTTCCCGCAGAGCATCGAGATGCTGGCCGCCGCCGGCGTGAAGCTGCACGCGCTCGCCACCTGGTGGGACGCGCTCGAAGCGGCCGAGAAGCACAAGTATTTCGATGAGAAGGGCCTCGTGGAGACGCGCGCCTTCCTCGAGGCGCCGGAGAAGTGGTCGGCGAGCCACGGCGGCCGTCCGCCGGCGCCGCGCCCGCTGGGCCGCTAGCCAGCTCTTTGCTACGGTGCGGCGGACATGATCCGCCGCCTTCTCTCTACCCTCCTGGCGCTCGGCGCCTTCGCTTCCCCCGTTCAGGCCAAGGACGAACTCGTCGTGGCCATGACGCAGATGCCGGGCACCTGGAACCCGATCATCAGCTCCATGCTGGCCAAGTCGCTGATCGCCAACATGACGGCGCGGCCGGTCACCGCCTACGACGCGGACTGGAAGCTGGTGTGCCTCGTCTGCACCGAACTGCCCACCATCGAGAACGGCAAGGCCATGGTGGTCGATCTTGTCGACGGCAAGAAAGGCATGGAGATCGACGTCGAGCTGCGCGACATGCGCTGGGGCGACGGCACGCCGGTATCGGCGAAGGACGTGGCCTTCACGCTCGAGGTGGGCAAGCACCCGCTATCTGGCGTCGCATCGTCAGAAGGTTACAAGCGAATCATCAAGCTCGACGTGAAGGACGACCGTCGCTTCACCATGACGATCGACCGCGTCACCTTCGACTACAACAGCATCGGCCTGCAGCTCCTGCCGGCCCATATCGAGAAGCCGATCTTCGACGCCAACCCGGCCGAGTATCGCAACAAGACCGCCTACGACACGCAGTCGACCAACCCCGGCCTCGCCTTCGGTCCCTACCGCCTGACCGAGATCCAGCCGGGCAGCCGGGTCGTGCTGGAGCCGAACCCGACCTGGACCGGCCAGAAGCCCTCCTTCAAGCGCATCACCGTCCGCATCATCGAGAACACGGCGGCGCTTGAGGCCAATCTCCTGTCTGGCAGCGTCGACTACGTGCTGGGCGAACTCGGCCTGTCGCTCGACCAGGCGATCGCCTTCGAGAAGCGTCACAAGGACAAGTACAACGTCGTCTACAAGCCGGCGCTGATCTGGGAACACATCGACGTCAATCTGGACAACAAGCTGCTGGCCGACCGGCGCGTGCGGCAGGCCATGTTGCTGGCCATCGACCGCAAGGCGATCTCGGAGAAGCTGTTCGAGGGCAAGCAGCCGATCGCCCATGGCGGCATCAGCGAACTCGATCCGATGTTCAGCCCCGCCGCGCGCCAGTACGGCTACGACGCCGCGGCCGCCCGCAAGCTGCTCGACGAGGCGGGCTTCTCGACCCTCCGCAACAACGTCCGGCACAATGCGGCCGGCGAGAAACTGTCGATTGAACTGGGCACCACCGCCGGCAATCGCGTCCGCGAGCTGGTGGCACAGGTCATCCAGAGCCAGCTCCGCCAGGTCGGCATCGAAGTCCGCCTCAAGGCCGAGACGCCGCGCATCTTCTTCGAGGCCATGGGCAAGCGGACCTACAGCGGGCTCGGCATGTATGCCTGGGTGCAGCGCCCCGAGGGGGTGCCGCGCTCCTCGCTGCACTCCAAGGAAATTCCCTCGGCCGACAATGGCTGGAGCGGCCAGAACTATCCGGGCTACGCGAATCCCGAGATGGACAAGGTGCTCGACGCCGCGGAGCGAGAACTTGACGTCGTCAAGCGGCGTGCCCTGTTCGCCGAAATCCAGAAGCTGGCCGCCGACGACCTGCCGTCCCTGCCCTTGTTCTTCCGGGTCGATCCTTTCGTGATCCCCAAGCCGCTCAAGGGCGTGACACCGACCGGCACGCTCAACAGTTCGACCCTGTGGGTCGAGCAGTGGCGCTGGGAAAACTAGATGACGGCAAGATCGCCGGGATGAGGGCATGAGCCGCTATTTCGCCGCGCGCGCCGTCCAGACCGTCGTGACCCTGCTGCTGATGAGCCTCGTCGTCTATCTGCTGATCGGCCTGATGCCGGGCGATCCGATCGACATGATGATCTCGGGCGATCCGACCATGACCAGCGCCGACGCCGCCCGCCTGCGTGCCGCCTACGGTCTCGACAAGCCACTGTTCGAGCGATACCTCGCCTGGCTGCTGCAGGCCCTACAGGGCAATTTCGGCTACTCGCGCTCGTTCGGCCAGCCGGTCCTAACCGTTCTGTGGCCGCGCCTGCTGAACACGCTCCTGCTGGCTGGTCTTGCCTTCGTGATCTCGGTCGCGATCGCCCTGCCGCTCGGCATGTGGGCCGCCGCCCATCCGCGCAGCCGGGCCGATTACCTGATCAACCTCCTGTGCTTCGGCGGCATTTCCGCCCCGCCCTTCTGGCTGGCACTGCTCCTGATCAGCCTGTTCGCGGTGAAGCTGGGCTGGCTGCCGGCCGGCGGCATGGCGGACATCCGCACCGGCACGCCCTGGACCACGGCCCTGGTCGACCAGCTCCGCCATCTGGCGCTGCCGGTCCTGACCCTCACCCTCGTGCAACTCGGCGGCTACACCCGCTTCATGCGCGGCGCGATGATCGAGGCGCTGCGACAGGACTATGTGCGCACGGCCCGCGCCAAGGGCGCCCCCGAGCGCCTCGTCCTGTGGCGCCATGCCTTCGCCAACGCGCTGTCGCCGGTCCTGACGATCCTCGCCCTCTCCTTCGGCGGCCTGGTCTCCGGCGCGCTGATCACCGAGACGATGTTCGCCTGGCCCGGCATGGGCAAGGCGATCTATCAGGCGATCCTCGAGAACGACTACAACCTCGCCCTCGTCGGCCTGCTGGTCGCCACGGCCGCCACCATCGCCGGCAACCTGATGGCCGACCTCGCCTATGCCTGGGTCGACCCGCGCGTCTCGCTGGCGGACGCAACGCCATGACGGCCGCGGCTGCCCGTCCCGCGGCGTGGCGGCGCCTGCTGCGCCACCGGCTCGCCTGGGCCTCGCTGGCCTTCCTCTCGGTCATGCTGCTGCTGGCTCTCGCAGCCCCGCTGATCGCCGAACTGCGCGGCGTCGATCCCTCGCAGACCGATCTCTTCCGCCGCTTCGAGGGCCCGTCGGCGCAACACTGGCTGGGCACCGACGATCTCGGGCGCGATCTCTTCCAGCGCCTGCTCGACGGCGGCCGCGTCTCGCTGCTGGTCGGCATTTCCGGGGCGCTGCTCTCGGCGATCCTCGGGGCCACGATCGGCGTCGTCGCCGGCTATCTCGGCGGACGGCTGGACGCCTTCCTGATGCGTCTCACCGACGGCGTGATCTCGCTGCCGCTGCTGCCGCTGCTGATCGTGCTGGCGGCGGTCGACCCGCGGAAGCTCGGCATTCCGGCCGAGATCGCACAGTCGGAGATGTTCTCGCTCTACCGGATCGTGGTGATCGTGGCCCTGACCGGCTGGACCACCGTCGCGCGCCTGGTGCGGGCGGAAACGCTGTCCCTGAAGGCCCGCGACTTCACCCGCGCCGCCGTGGCGCTCGGCGCCCGGCCTCAGAGGATCATGTTCCGCCACATCCTGCCGAACACGGCCGGCACGCTGGTCGTCGCCACGACCATGTCGGTCGGCACGCTGATCCTGTTCGAATCGACCCTGTCGTTCCTCGGCCTCGGCATCCAGCCGCCGGCCGCGAGCTGGGGAAACATGCTGACCGGTGCGCAGGAGCTTCTTCAGGAAGCGCCCGTGCTGGCGCTATGGCCCGGCCTTCTGATCTTCCTGACTGTGATCGCCTTCAACTTCCTGGGCGATGGACTGCAGGACGCCCTCGATCCCCGTAGCGAGAGACGCTGACATGACCGACGCAACGCTCAAGTCCACCGAATTCACCGCGATGAGCCGCCTCACGCCGGACATCGACCTCAACGCCGAGGGCAAGGCCACCGGCTTCGTGCGCGTGCCGCACTCGGTTCACCGCTCGGCCTATGGCTGGATCCCGATCCCCATCGTGCGCATCAAGAACGGCGACGGGCCCAACGTGCTGATGCAGGCCGGCAACCACGGCGACGAGTGGGAAGGCCAGATCGGCCTCGGCAACCTGATCCGCGCGCTCTCGCCCAAGGACATCAAGGGCCGGCTGGTGATCCTGCCCTCGGCCAACTTCCCGGCCGCGATGGAGGGCCGCCGCACCTCGCCGATCGACGAGGGCAACCTCAACCGCTCCTTCCCTGGCGATGCCGATGGCACGATCACCCAGCAGATCGCCTACTGGATCGAGCACGCGCTGCTGCCGGGCTTCGACTACGCGTTCGACTTCCATTCTGGCGGCAGTTCGCTCACCTACATCCCGAGCGCGCTGGCGCCGCGCCACCAGGACGCCGCGCGCATGGAAAAGGTCATGGGCCTGCTCAGGGCCTTCGGCGCGCCGGTGAGCTACATCTCGGCCGCGCCGCAGGGCGGCGGCCGCACCTTCACCTCGGCCTCGTATCGCCAGGGCGTGGTCGGCATGGGCACCGAGCTGGGCGGCGGCGGCCTCGTGACACCGGGTTCGCTCAAGGTCGCCGAGGACGGGATGCGCCGCGTGCTCGCGCATGTCGGCCTGCTGCAGGGACCGGTGCCGGCACCCACGAAGACGCGCTTCACCGAGATCGGCGGCGACGACTATTACGTTTACGCAACGGACGGCGGCCTGTTCGAGCCGATGGTCGAGCTCGGCGACGAGGTGAAGGCCGACCAGCCGGCTGGCCGCATCCACTTCCATCACACGCCCTGGCGCGAGCCGGAAGTCGTGACGTTCAAGCGCGCCGGCCTCGTCCTCTGCAAACGCGTCCCCGCCCGCTGCGAACGCGGCGACTGCCTGTTCCATCTCGCGACGGACCTGGCGGTTTAATTCGAAGCGAAAGCAAGCGACCGCCCTTTTTTGTCATCCTGAGCGCAGCGAAGGATCTCACGCTCGCTCAAGACGACAGCTGGTTAGGCCCCGCGGCAGCTCGCGCACGAGAGCTTCGGGGCGGCGTTGCGGCCGTCCTTGCGCGGGCGGGTCTCGACGTGGCCGCAGACCGAGCAGCCGTCGATCTCGAAATCGATCCAGTGGGTGGGATCGCCGCAGGCCTCGCAGGGCAGGCCGCGGCGCGATTCGATACGGCCGAATCCCGGCGCCTGGCATTTCGGGCAAAGGCACTGCAGGCGCCTGGCGAGCTGCCAGCCGGCCGCGCGCAACACCGTCATCCGCGTGGGGTTGCGATGCGCGCGCATGTCCGAATAGAGGACCGCCAGCCCCTCGGTCGAGCGCTCGGCCTCGCGATCCATCGTGGCGATGACCTCCTCCTCGGTGGCGAGGCCCTTCACCGGATGGTCCATGTCGCTGCTGCAGGCGACGAAGACGCCGTAGCGCGGGAAGCCCATGGCGCGCAGTACGATGAGGCGGGCCGGATCGCCGGCGCGGAAGCGCGACAGCCGCCAGCTCGAATGACGGGTCGGGAAGGTATCGACCAGCCGCAGACCGCGCTTGCGGTCGACGAAGGCCAGGATCTCGACGCCGCAGGAGATCAGCGGCACGCGATCGATGGGCCCGTAGCTGCCCTCGCTCGCGACCGCGCAGTCGACGTCCATCGTCCGGAAGGCCAGCTCGGCCTTGAGCAGCGAGGTCTCGACCAGCACGTCCGGCCGCGGCACCTCGCCCGAGAAGGTGCCGAGCGTGTCGGTGTCGAGTTCGGGCACGGCAACGACGTCCGCGCCGAGCACGCGCCGGAAGGCGGGCCCGAGCGCCCGCTCCTTCTCGTGCATCGTCGCCAGCCCGATGCGGGCATTGGCGTAGGGGTGCAGACCTGACACGACCGCGTCGCAGGTTGGAGCGTCGCGCTACTCCGCCGCCTGCGGCATCGCCTCACGCGCGAGCTGCTGCTCGACCAGGGTCGCCCAGTAGGAGGCGCCGAGCGGCAGGATCTCGTCGTTGAAGTCGTAGCCGGGGTTGTGGACCATGCAGCTTCCGACCCCGTCGCCGTTGCCGACCCAGATGTAGCAGCCGGGCTTCTTGAGCAGCATCCACGCGAAGTCTTCCGATCCCATCGCCGGCGTCGGATTGCGATTGACGTTCTCCAGCCCGACAAGCGACGCGGCGGCCTGGGCGGCGTACTCGGTCTCCTGCACGCTGTTCACGGTCGCGGGATAGCGCTTCTCGTAGCGCCACTTCACGACCTCGGCGCCGAAGCCGGCCGCGACGTTGCGCGAGATCTTCTCGATGTTCTTCTCGATCAGGTCCTGCACCGGCTTCTTGAACGTGCGGACCGTGCCGCGCAGCACACATTCCTGCGGGATGACATTCCAGGCGTCGCCGGCATGGATCTGAGTCGTCGAGACGACGGCGGTGTCCATCGGATCGACGTTGCGCGCCACGATCGACTGCAGTGCCGTCACGATGTGCGCGCCGACCACGACCGGATCGATCGTATGCTGCGGCATGGCGCCGTGGCCGCCGACGCCCTTCAGCACCACCTCGAAGATGTCGTAGGCCGCCATCATCGGACCGGGACGAACGGCGAACTTGCCGACCGGGATGCCCGGGATGTTGTGCATGCCGTAGACGCCCTCGACCGGGAACTTTTCGAACAGCCCCTCCTCCACCATAACGCGCCCGCCGCCCTCGTTCTCCTCGGCCGGCTGGAAGATGAAGTAGACGGTGCCGTCGAAGTTCTTGGTCTCGGCGAGATACTTGGCGGCGCCCAGCAGCATCACCGTATGACCGTCATGGCCGCAGGCGTGCATCTTGCCGGGGATCGTCGACTTGTGATCGAACTCGTTGGTCTCGTGGACGTCGAGCGCATCCATGTCGGCGCGCAGGCCGATCGCGCGCCTGGACGTGCCGGAACGCAGCACGCCGACCACGCCGGTCTTGGCCAAGCCGCGATGGACCTCGATCCCGAAGCTCTCCAGCTTCGCGGCGACCACGTCGGCCGTCCGCACTTCCTCGAAAGCGGTTTCCGGATGGCTGTGAATGTCGTGGCGCCACGCGGTCATGTCCTTGTGGAACGAGGCAATGCGGTTGATGACCGGCATCCTTGAGTCTCCATTGAAATTGTTGGTCCGGATCGTAAGCGAGCCCCGCCACAGATCAAGCACGCTCCGCATGCGCGAGCGCACATCCGGCCTCAGGTGTTCAGGGCGTAAGTACGGTCCTCGATCGCCAGCCGACCTTCCTCGATCGCGTGGCAGGCCACGGTGCCGCCTTCGATCGGCAGCGCCTTCGGCCGCTCGGCCTTGCAGCGGTCGTTGGCGAACGGGCAGCGCGGATGGAAGGAGCAGCCCGAGGGTGGGTTGATCGGGCTCGGGACCTCGCCGCCGACCGGGCTGCGCTGGCGGCCGGTCATGTCGAGGTCGGGGATCGTGTCGAGCAGCATCCGCGTATAGGGATGCTTGGGCCGGGTGAACAACGTCTCGGTCGGCGCCACCTCGACCAGGCGGCCGAGGTACATCACGCCCACCCTCGTGGAGATGTGATAGACGACCGCGAGATTGTGGCTGATGAACAGGTAGGTGAGCTGCAGGCGACGTTGCAGGTCGACCATCAGGTTCAGGATCTGCGCCTGCACCGAGACGTCGAGCGCCGACGTCGGCTCGTCGCACACCAGGAATTCCGGCTCGCTGGCAAGCGCACGCGCGATCGAGATGCGCTGGCGCTGGCCGCCCGAGAACTCATGCGGATACTTGCGGCCGTCGGCCGGGTTCAGTTTCACCTGCCGCAGGAGTGCCGCGACGCGGGCTTCGAGATCGGCCCTGCCCGTGGACAGGCCGAAGGCGCGGATCGGCTCGGCGATGATGTCGAACACGCGCCAGCGCGGATTGAGGCTGGCATACGGATCCTGGAAGATCATCTGCATGCGCCGGCGCAGCGCCGCCATGTCGGCCCGGCTGTGACGGCCAGCCATGTCGTTGCCGTCGATTTCGATGCGACCAGCCGACGGCGGATAGAGGCCCACCACGAGGCGCGCTACCGTCGACTTGCCGCAGCCCGACTCGCCCACCAGCGAGAAGGTTTCGCCCTTGGCGATCTCGATATCGATACCGTCGACCGCCTGCACGACCTGGCGCGGCCGGCGCTCGATGGTGCGCACAAGCCACGGTGCCGAGACGTCGAAGTAGCGCTTCAGGCCCGCGATGCGGACGAACTGGGTGCCGCTGCCGTCAGGCATCGACCGCCTCCTTGCCAAGGGCCGGTCCGACGCCGCCACCGTCGTGCAGCCAACAGGCGGCACGCGTGGTTCCCGCCGCCATGAGATC
>JAKFVZ010000523.1 GCA_021732965.1 Reyranella sp. | reverse complement strand
GCCCATCCGCTGGCGTCGCTAGCGCGTAACTTCCATCGACGACATGATGATGTCGAACTTCTTGTCGATCAGGCCGGGGATCAGCTCGTCCCACTTGAGCGCGATGAACTCGCACTCCGCCTTTATGCGCTGGCAGGCTTCCTGCGCCAGCTCCATCTCGAAGCCCGCCGGCATGCCCTTGCGGTCGAGATAGTTGAAGGGCGGGAAGGCTCCCTCGGTGGCGATCGTGATCTTGAACGCCGGTGGCGTGAACGGCGATTTGGGGCCGGGCTTGCCGGCAGGCGCCGCCGGCTTGGCGGCCTGCGCGGGCGGTTTCGCCGGCGGCTTCTGCGGCGCCGGCTGTGTCTGCTGCGCGGACGCAATGCCCGTCATTGCCAGCAGCGCGATGAGACCGAACATGAGCCTCATGCGATCAGCCGCTCCAGCAGCGCGTTGAGGCGTTGCCGTCCGTCCAGTGTGGCGCGCAGATGCGTGGCGTCGATCTCCAGGAAGCCCGCCCGAACGAGCGGTTCGAGCCGCGCCGCGTCGAGCGCATCGACCGGATCGGCGCCGGCGACGGACGCAAAGGTGGCGCGGTCGATGCCGCCGGCCAGCCTCAGTCCCATCATCAGCGCCTCCTCCACCAGATCCCGTCCCTCGACCGTCGACGTCTCGGCCGTGCCGTGGCCCGCCCGCTCGACCGCTTCCAGCCAGGCTTCCGGTCCGCTCGACCGCCGGGTCGCCTGTTTGGCGTTGCCGACGGCGAAGCGGCCGTGCGCGCCCGGTCCGATGCCGACGTAATCCTGATACCGCCAATAGATCAAATTATGGCGGCAGGCAGCCCCCGGCCGCGCGTGGTTGGAAATCTCGTAGGCCGGCATGCCGGCACGTTCGAGCCGCGCCTGGGTCTGCTCGAACATCGCGGCGGACGCTTCCTCGTCCGGCAGCACGAAGGTTCCGCGCGCGTGATCGGTGAAGAAGCGCGTCCCGCGCTCGATGGTGAGCTGATAGAGCGACAGATGCTCGCCGGCGAGCGCCAGCGCGCGCTCCAGCTCCTCCGCCCAGGCCTCCGGCGTCTGGCCGGGCCGCGCGTAGATGAGATCGAAGGAGTGGCGTGCGAAGTGGCGGCGCGCGGTGGCGAGCGCTTCCAGCGCCTCGTCGGTCGAGTGCTCGCGGCCGAGGAATTTCAGAGACGCTGTGTCGAGCGCCTGCACGCCCAGCGACACGCGGTTGACGCCGGCCTCGGCCAGGGCGGCGAAGCGGCTGGCCTCGACCGAGGTCGGGTTGGCCTCCAGCGTGATCTCGATCTCGGGCGCGCTGTCCCAGAGCTGTCGCGTGCGCGCGATCAGCGCGGCGACGGTCTCCGGCTCCATCAGCGAGGGCGTGCCGCCGCCGAAGAACATCGTCTCGACGCGGCGTCCGGGCGCCTCGCGCGCGGCATGTTCGAGCTCGCGCAAAAGGGCCGCGCGCCAGCGCGCCTGCTCGACGCCGTCGCGGACGTGGCTGTTGAAGTCGCAGTAGGGGCACTTCGACTTGCAGAAGGGCCAATGGACATAGACGCCCAGTGGCGCCGGGCTCATCCGAAACAGGCCTCGACCATCATCCGGAAGGCGCGACCGCGATGGCTGATGGCGTTCTTCTCGGCGTCGGACATCTCGGCCGTCGTGCGCGTGTCGCCGCCCCCTTGTCCGAGGGGCTGGAAGCAGGGGTCGTAGCCGTGGCCGCCGCTGCCGCGCGGCGGCCAGACGATCGCGCCGTCGAGCGTGCCGTGGAACAGCTCGACATGCTCGTCTGGCCAGGCCAGCGCCAGCACGCAATGGAAGGTGGCGCCGCGCGCCGCGTCGGTCCTTGCCACGTTGCGCGCCGCCAGCTCATCCTGGATGCGGCGCATGCCGACCATGGCGTCGCGCGTCGGCCCTTCCCAGTCGGCCGTGTAGAGGCCGGGCGCATGGTCGAGCGCGTGCACGCTGAGGCCGGAATCGTCGGCCAGCGCCGGCAGGCCGCTGCCGCGCGTCGCGGCCAGCGCCTTCAGCGTGGCATTGTCCTCGAAAGTCGTGCCGGTCTCGTCGGGGGCCGGCAGGCCGAGATCGGCCGCCGAGACGATCTCGACGCCGAACGGTGCCAGCATGGTGCGGATCTCGCCTGCCTTGCCGCGATTGTGGGTCGCCACAACAAGCTTCGGCAGGACGAAGCGGCGGGCCATCAGTCGAGCCCGACCGCGGCGCGCTGCAGCTTGCTCAGTTCGCCGATGCCCTTCTTGGCGAGCTTCAGCAGCTCGAGGAACTGATCTTCCGAGAACGGATCCTGCTCGGCCGTGCCCTGGATCTCAACGATGCCACCCTTGCCAGTCAGCACGAAGTTGGCGTCAGCTTCGGCCTTCGAGTCCTCCGGATAGTCGAGGTCGAGCACGGCCGTGCCCTCCCACAGGCCGCACGAGACCGCCGCCACCTCTCCGCTCAGCGGATTGGCGGCCAGCTTGCCGTCCTTGATGAGACGCTGGAAGGCGAAGTGCAGCGCCACCCAGGCGCCGGTGATGCTGGCGGTGCGCGTGCCGCCGTCGGCCTGCAGCACGTCGCAATCGATATTGATCTGGCGCTCTCCCATGGCCTGCAGATTGACCACGGCGCGCAGCGAGCGGCCGATCAGGCGCTGGATTTCCTGCGTGCGGCCGGATTGCTTGCCGCGGGCGGCCTCACGGTCCGTGCGCGTATGGGTCGATCGCGGCAGCATGCCGTACTCGGCCGTCACCCAGCCCTTGCCACTGTTGCGCATCCACGGCGGCACCTTCTCGTCGACCGAGGCGGTGCACAGGACGTGCGTATCGCCGAATTTCACCAGGCACGATCCCTCGGCATGGCGGGAAAAGCCGGGTTCCAGGGAAACCGGGCGAAGCTGGTCGGGGGCGCGGCCTGAAGGGCGCATTCGGTTCTCCTGGAGGGATGGGCGGCCGGTGTGTAGCGCCCGGCAGGGGGCGAATCCAGCCGGCACGGGCTCCGGCGCCAGGTTCATTGACCCTGCTGCCTGCACTACCTACATTTTTTCCATGCAGATCAATCGACTCGGCGTTCCCGGCGGCGCGTTCGCCGACTCCTCGACCGGGCCACGGCAGGCAGCTTCCGTCGCGGAACTGAACGAGCGTGCCCGCGAGGTGCTGCGCCACGTCGTGGAAGGCTATGTGGAGACGGGGGAGCCTGTCGGGTCGCGGGCCCTGACCCGCAAGCTCACCGAGACCCTGTCGCCGGCCACCATCCGCAACATCATGGCCGACTTGCAGGATGCCGGCTTGCTCTACGCGCCTCATACCTCGGCCGGCCGGCTGCCGACCGATGCCGGGCTGAAACTGTTCGTGAACGGCCTGCTCGAGGTCGGCAACGTCTCCGAGGAGGAGCGCGTGTCGATCGAGGCGCGCTGCGCCACCTCGGGCCGCAGCGTCACCGAGGCGCTGGAGCAGGCGACGACGCTGCTGTCGGGCCTGTCGCGCTGCGCGGGCCTGGTGATGGCGCCGAAGACCGAGCAGCCGCTGAAGCATATCGAGTTCGTGAATCTCGGTCCCGGCCGCGCGCTGGTCGTCACGGTCACGCAGTCGGGCCATGTCGAGAATCGTGTCATCGACACGCCGCTCGGCATCCCGCCCTCGGCGCTGACCGAGGCCAGCAACTATCTCAATGCGAGGCTGAGCGGGCGGACCTTCGAGGAAGCGCGGCGGCTGATCCTCGAGGACATCAAGCTGAAGCGCGCCGAACTGAGCGACCTCACGGCGCGCGTGATCGAGTCCGGTCTTGCGACGTGGTCCGGCGAGCCGGGCGGCGGTGCACTGATCGTGCGCGGGCAGGCTCGACTGCTCGAGGACATAACGGCGATCGAGGACCTGGAGCGCGTGCGCATCCTGTTCGATGCGCTGGAGCGCGGCGAGAGCTTCGTGCGCCTGCTCGAACTCGCCAACACCGCGTCGGGCGTGCAGATCTTCATCGGTGCCGACAATCCGCTGTTCGCCAACACCGGCTGCTCGATGGTCGTGGCGCCCTTCCGCGATTCGCAGGAGCGCATCCTGGGCGCCATCGGCGTCATCGGCCCGACCCGCCTCAACTACGCGCGCATCATTCCCCTGGTCGACTACACCGCCCGGACCATCGGGCGGATGGTCGGCTGACGAGCGGCAGCGCTCACCAGTCCTTCTCGTCGAAATCCTCGAACTGCTTCATGCGCTCTTCTTCTTCCGGGCGCGGCGCGGCCTCCTCGTTGGCGGCGTGTGCGAGGACGCGCAGGCGAGTGTCGCGGGTAAGGAGCGGCAGCAGCTGCAGAAGATCGTCACGGGAGAAGGCGACGCAGCCTTGCGTGCCGGCGTAATCTTCGCGCGCGATGTGGAGGAAGATGGCGCTGCCCCATTCGCCTTCCGGCGGGTCGTCGTTGTAGCCCACCACGACGACGAGATCGTAGAGCCCGTCCTCGCGCCACATCTTCTCGTGGCTCCACTCGTTGGGAATGTTGACCAGCCGGTTGTAGCTCGGCGAGCGCGGGTCGTCGCACCAGCCGTCATGCTTGCTGATCGGCCGCGCCGGCAGGGCGACCTTGGGCAGGACAACCAGGTCGTTGCGATAAAAGATCCGGCGCAGCGGGAATTCGCCGACCGGGGTGGCGGAATCGCCCTCCACCTTGTCCTCGCGGATGCCGCCTGCACCCACGGTGCAACGCCAGCGCCGTCCGCCCAGGGTGGCCCAGCCCAGCGAGGTGTCGGCGGAATCGGCCTGTACGATCAGCACGTTGTCGTCGGTCATTGCCCAGTACTCCGGTGCCCTTCATAAAGGCACGCTCTTGAGGGAGAAAGCGATGGCTTATGTCGTTACGCCGCCGGCCACCGTCGGCGTGCCGGTCCACGGAACCGGCGATCTGTTTCCGGTCCGCCGCATCTTCTGTGTCGGCCGCAACTACGCCGCCCATGCCCGCGAGATGGGACACGATCCCGACCGCGAGCCACCCTTCTTCTTCACCAAGCCGGCCGACGCGATCGTGATCTGCGCCGACCCGAAGAACCCGACCAAGGTGGCTTACCCGCCCGCCACCAAGAACCTGCACCACGAGATGGAGCTGGTCGTGGCGATGAAGTCGGGCGGGGCAAACATCCCGGTCGAGAAGGCGCTGGAGCATGTCTACGGCTACGGCGTCGGCCTCGACATGACGCGCCGCGACCTGCAGAACCAGGCCAAGGACATGGGTCGCCCGTGGGACATGGGCAAGGGCTTCGACCAGTCCGCGCCGATCGGCGAGATCTATCCTGCTGCGAAGATCGGCCATCCGTCGAAGGGCACCATCCAGCTCGATGTGAACGGCAAGACCCGCCAGAAGTCGGACCTCAATGCGCTGATCTGGAGCGTGCCCGAGACGATTTCCTACCTGTCGGGCCTCGTCGAACTCGCCGCCGGCGACCTGATCTACACCGGCACTCCCGATGGCGTGGCCGCGGTGGTGAAGGGCGACACGCTGTCCGGCTTCGTCGACGGCTGCGGCACGGTGACGTGCGTGCTGGTTTAGTCCTTACCTTTTCTGCACCGGGCGGGCTCCCGCGCTTATGAAAGCGCTGCCGCCCGCCAACTGCTTTGGCTTCGCCAAAGCAGTTAGAGCTGTTGGGCCCTGAACGTATCGCACTGGCGGGGATCACCCGTATCCAGGCCCTTGCGGAACCAGCGCGCCCGCTGCGCACTGGTGCCGTGCGTAAAACTGTCAGGCACGACGCGGCCCTGACTCTGCTTCTGCAGCGCGTCGTCGCCGATCGCTGAGGCTGCGGCCAACGCCTGCTCCACGTCCTTGTCGTCGATCATCTTGCCGCCGCGCTGCTTGTCGGCGCGGTTGGCCCAGACGCCGGCGAAGCAGTCGGCCTGGAGTTCGGTGCGTACCGACAGGGCGTTGCCGTCGCGCTTGCTCATGCTCTGCCGCATCTGCTGCACCTTGCCCGAGATGCCCAGCAGGTTCTGCACGTGATGGCCGACCTCGTGGGCGATGACATAGGCCTGCGGGAACTGGCCGGGCACGCGGAAGCGGCGCGCCAGCTCGTCGAAGAAGCCGAGGTCGAGATAGACCCGCTGGTCGGCCGGGCAATAGAACGGCCCCATCGCCGCCTGGCCGACGCCGCACTCGGTGCGCGTGGCGTCGCGGAACAGGACCAGCTTGGGGTCGCGATACTGGCGGCCCATGTCGCGGAAGATGTCCTGCCAGACATCCTCGGTGCTCTTCAGGACGCGCGACACGAACTGGCTCTCGGCGTCGCCGGCCGGGGCCTGCGTGCCCGGCGTGCGGCTGGCCGAGGAGGAGGGAGGCGCCGGCATGGAGCTCGAGGTGCTGCCCCCGCCGCCCGCGATGTCGCTCAGGATGGCGCCCGGATCGGCGCCCATGATCATGGCGATGACGACGAAGGCCACCAGACCGAAGCCGCCCTTGAACAGGCCGCCGCCCCCTCCGCCCATCGGGATGGGAAAGCCGCCGCCGCCGAATCCCCCGCCGCCGAACCCGCCGCCGTCGCCGCGGCGATCCTCGATGTTGTTGCTCTGGTCGCCATCCATCTGCATGGCAGGTCTCCTTGGTCGAGATGTTCCCGACGAGATCGTCTCCGGATCGTCTATAGTGCCCGGCGATGAGTCTCACCATTGCGACCTGGAACATAAACTCGGTCCGGCTGCGGATCGAAAACGTCGAACGGTTCGTGAAGTTGCGCAAGCCCGACGTGCTGTGCCTTCAGGAGACCAAGTGCCCGGACGAGTTCTTCCCGCACGAGGCCTTCGAGCGGATGGGCTACACCCACCGCTTCGTGCAGGGAATGAAGGCCTATAACGGCGTGGCGATCCTCTCCAGGGTGCCGTTCGCCGCCGGCAACATCCACCACCGGTGCGGTAAGGAGGATTGCCGGCACGTCGAGGTCGCCCTGGACGTCGGGGGCGACCCGATCCTGCTCGACAATCTCTACATCCCGGCCGGCGGCGACATTCCCGACCCCGACCTCAACGTGAAGTTCGCGCACAAGCTCGATTTCTACCGCGAGATGGCGGCCTGGTATGCCGAGCGCAAACCCGGGCCGCGCGCCCGCAAGGGCCTGCGCCGCATCACCGTGGGCGACCTCAACGTGGCGCCGCTGGAGCACGACGTGTGGAGCCACAAGCAGCTCCTCAAGATCGTCTCGCACACGCCGGTCGAGGTCGAGCTGTTCGGCAAGCTCCAGGCGTCGCTCGACTGGATCGACGTGCCCCGCCGGTTCGTGCCAGCGGACCAGAAACTCTATTCGTGGTGGAGCTATCGCAACAACGACTGGCGCGTGTCCAATCGCGGCCGGCGGCTCGACCATATCCTGGCCAGTCCCGCTCTTGCCGGCGCGATCCGCAGCCACCACATCGACGCGGACTTGCGCGACTGGGAGAAGGCATCGGACCATGTGCCGGTGTCGGCGACGTTCGAGGTCTAGTGTGAAGTCTGGGGGGAGCCCGCCATGCTGCAGATAATCTTCACCATCCTGATCGGCTTCGTCGTCGGTCTTCTCGCCCGCTGGATCGGTCCCGGCGGAATGATCCAGGGCTTCTGGGTCACCGTCCTGATCGGCGTCGCGGGCTCGGTGATCGCGACCTATGGCGGTCAGGCGCTCGGCCTCTATCGCGCCGGCCAGCCGGCTGGGTTCATCGGCTCCGTCGTCGGCGCCATCGTGCTGCTGGCACTGGTCCAGCTCTTCGGCCGCTAACTCACGCGGTAGAGAAAGTACCGGTCCTTCGGCACGCCCGGAGGATCGGGCTGGCGCTGCCAGCGCGCGACGTCGAGTGCCTGGTTCGCCAGCACGTAGCCGCCCGAGGCTGCCAGGCGGTCGAGTGCCGGCCCCAGCCATTTGCCCATCTCGACGTTCGCGTCGTGGTCGCCGGTGCCCAGATCGGTGTGGATCAGCGCCGCCGTTGCGCCAAGCCTGCGCACCGCTTCGGGAATCGTCCGGTCGGCATCGCCGAGGAACAGACGGTAGTCGGGCGGGATGCAGTCGGGATGGGCGGCGACCTTGCGCTCGAACACGTAGATGTCCCGAGCCGGAAAGAGCTCGCGGAGATGGTCGTAGGTACGGCCGTTGCCCAGTCCGACTTCGAGGATCGGGCCGGCCACGACATCGACCATGGGCTTGAGGAAATTCAAGGCATCGCGCTGTGCCTGCATGCGCGCGATGAAACTGTCGAGACGGCTCATGACGATACGATGACTCTTCGAACGCTCAGGCGGCCCTGGTGGCGGCGCGCAGCTTCTGGTTGGTGTCTTCCAGGCGATGGGCCAGCTCGCGCATGATCTCGATCGCCATCTCGGGGAATTCCGCGACCAGGCGATAGAACATGTCCTTGGTGATCTTGAGCGTGGCGAGCGGTTCCTTGGCCTTGATCGTCGCGGTGCGCGGCACGTCGCACAGGATGGCGATCTCGCCGAAGAAGCTGTTACGCTTCATCTCGGCCACCGCGATCTGGCCGCTCGGCGTATCGATCAGCACGTCGGCAGTCCCGCCCAGGATGACATACATCGTGTCGCCCGGATCACCCTGGTGACAGACTTCCTGGCCGACGGCGAAATTCACCCTCTCGCTGGTGAAGGCCAGCAGTTTCAGTCTCGCCTGCTCGACCTTCGAGAAGATCGGCACGCCCTTCAGCAGCTCTACTTCTTCGTTGAGGTTCATCGTGTCCTCCTCGGTGCGCTTACGCCGATGCCATGAGCTCGGCGTAGAGCCCGCCTTTAGCCGCCAGCTCCGACGGCGATCCCTGGGCGACCACGCGGCCACCCTGCATGACGACTATCATCTCGAACGGCTCGGCCTGGCTGGGCCGGTTGGCGATCCAGACCACGCCGCGATTGCTCTCGGTCGCGCAGGCCAGGACGTTGTCGCGGATGCGGTCCTGGGTGCGGCCGTCGAACATGGCGACCGCCTCGTTGACCACCATCAATTCGGGACGCTTGATCATCGCCCGGGCGATGCCGAGCTTCTGACGCTGCGTCGAGGGCAGTCGCTTGCCGCCGACGCCCACATTGTATTCCAGGCCGACCTCGATCACCGAATCGCGCAGGCCGAGCTCGTTGAACACCTGGGCGATCAGGGTGCCGATGCGCTCGCCGGCCTGCGCCTGCCCATAGACCAGGCGGCCGAACAGGATGTTGTCCTGCAGGGTGGCGGCACTGTTGTAGCGTTCGAAATCGTAGAACTCGACGGCGTCCCGCAGGTTGGCGGGCAGGCCCTCGGCGAAGGCGCGCCGGGCGCCGAGGATGCGCTCCTCCATCGCCGCGTCGATCAGGCCGAGACGATGGCGCGCCTCGATATAGCGGAACGGCAGCGTCATCAGCCGGACGCGGTCGGCTTCGGGCACCGCCTCGATGCCCTTGCCGCCGAGGCGCTGCAGCAGCAGCCGGACGTTGGGCAGCTCGTCGGCCGAGATGAAGCTGTACTGCTCGAACAACGGATTGTCGGGCGACAGGCCCGAGAAGAGTTCGACCATGGTTTCGGCGATGGTCAGACCCATGCGCTGCAGGTCGAGGTCGAGCCCGGTGGTCTTCAGAACCGACAGGACGTAGGGATCGGCCGCGAGATTGTCGCCGTCGAATTGCTTGCCGAGCGCGGTGCCGAAGAGCAGGTTCTCGGCCACGGACAGGTTCTTGTTGTAGTGGTCGTCGTTGAACGGCTCGACGAGGCCGGCATAGGTGCCGTCCTGCAGGTGTTCGTGCAGCGTATGACGGGCCTTCAGGATCTTCCCGGCGAGGTCGGGTCGTGCCGCGGCGTCGATCGTGCCGCGCAGGCCCAGAGAATAGATGTCCTCGTCCAGTTCGACCTGCTTCAGCACCCGCACCATGCAGGGCAGCAGGTCGGCCGGGCCGGTGGCGCCCGCCAGCTCGTAATCGACCCAGTCGGCATTGGGATCGAAGGCCGGATTGCCGGCCCGCTCCGATTCCTTCCAGAAGGATTCGCGCAACGCCTTGGTCGCCTCGTCGTAGGTGGCCGGCATTACCGGGCGGATCTTGAGGCCGAACAGCAGGTTGTCGCGGACCGACAGCGGGAACAGGTAGGTGTCCTGGCCGACATAGGCCAGGCGCGCGCCGATGACATACTCCGGCAGCTGGAAGAAATCCTTGCCGTCGATGCGGATCGAGCCGCTGCTGGGCAGCGCCTGGCGCGCCAGCACGTAACCCAGGACTTCCTTGCCCGAGCCCGAACCGCCGATCACCGCCACGCGTCTGTTGGTCGGCAGGGTGAGCGAGACGCTGTCGAGCTGCTTGACCCGGCCATCCTCGGACACCACCACGCCGGCCAGCGCCAGCTCCTTGCCCAGCGGTGGCGGCGGCCCGTCGGGGATCGCCTGCAGTTCCGGCGGCATCATGCCCTCGGGCTGGAACTGGTCGATCACCTGCTCGTACTTGATCTGCACGTCCTGGCGCTGCTGGTCCCAGTCGATCAGCTCCTTGATCGGAGACGGCAGGTCCTTGTAGGCGAGCAGCACGCCGACCACGGCGCCGACGTCCATCTGGCCGGTGATCGCGAAGTAGCCGCCCACCAGGTAGATCGCGAAGGGCGTCGCCTGCGACAGGATGTTGTTCCAGAACTTGGCGACGAACTTCTTCTGGTAGAGGTCGAAGCGGATCTTGAAGATGCGGCCCAGCCGCTCGGAAATGTCGGCGCGCTCGTAGTTTGCGGCGCCGTGGACGTGGATCTCGTGCACGCCGTCGGCGGTCTCGGCGATGCGGCCGGCAAGCTGGCGGGCCGAGATCTGCCGCTGC
>JAKFVZ010000227.1 GCA_021732965.1 Reyranella sp. | reverse complement strand
GCTCCGCGTGATCGGCGCGTGGCCCATCAGCAGGCTATAGAAAAGCGGACCGAACACGAGGTCTAGCGTCAGCTCGATGTCCTCCGGCGGCTCGATCACTTTGTCGGCTACGCATCGTTCCAGCAGCGCGCGGGTGGCGTCGCGGTTGCGCGCGATGAATTCGTTGCGGAAAGCCTTGGCGAGTTCGGTCTCCGATTGGGCGGCCGCCACCATGGCCGCGACGCTTCGGCCGGCCGGCGCGGCGAAGGCATCCGCCAGCGCATGAAGTTGCGCCCGCAAGGCGGAGAGAGCGTGCCGCGGCTTGCCGGACGCTTCGGCGGCGCCAGTCGTCTCGAGGAATGCCGCCATGGCCACAGCGGGGGCGTTCGGCCAGTAGCGATAGATGGTGGGACGGCTCACGCCTGCGCTCTGTGCGATCGCCTCAATGGTCACGGCTGTCAGGCCGCCGCGCTCGAGCAACGCCCGAGCTGCGGTGAGGATGGCGGCACGGGTCCGCGGATCGCGGGGACGGCCGCGGACCGGTGGGGCTGAGGAGGCTTGACGAGGCATCTATTTACGTTACGATACGTAACGTAATATAACACAGGTGATGCCATGACCGCAAAGGTGACGACCAAAGGCCAGACCGTGCAGGCCCACATGACGGTGCACGATGCCAAGGCCGCCATCGATTTCTACGTGAAGGCATTCGGTGCGGTGGAACTGTTCCGCCTGGCCGAACCGGCCGGCTGCATCGGGCACGCCGAGATCAGGATCGGCGACACCGTCCTTATGATGAACGACGAGTATCCCGACTTCGGCGCGAGAAGCCCCGGTTCGATTGGCGGTTCTCCAGTTGCCTTTCACATCGCCGTGCCCGATGCCGACCAAGCCGTCGAGCGCGCGGTTGCGGCAGGGGCGACCCTGGTGCGGCCGGTGCAGGACCAGTTCTATGGCGACCGCTCCGGCATGGTCGCCTGTCCCTTCGGCTATCGCTGGTTCCTCGCTGCGACGAAGGAAGTCGTAAGTCCGGAAGAAATGCAGAAGCGCTGGACGGAAATGCTGGAGAGCGGCCAGACCTAGACAGCCACGCTCTCCTCGATCCACGCGGCGTAGGCCGGAGAGATGTGCACCATCGGGAAGGCGTGGATCGCCGGCACCTCGTAAGGGTGCAGGTCGAGGATCGCGCGCTCGACGGCGGGGTAGTGCTAGTCGAGCGTCTTCAGGAGGATGCGATACTCCTTGCCGCTCTCGACGGTGCCTTTCCAGGTGTAGACGCTTTCGATCCGGGAGATTTGCGCACAAGCGGCGAGCTTCGCTTCGACCAGCGCCCGCGCGAGCGAACGGGCGTCCTTGCGGTTGGCGACGGTGGTGACGACGGCGATGGCGCTCATGACGGTCTCTTCTGATCCAGACACGCGAATCAGAACAGCGAAAAATACTCCCGCTGCTCCCAGTCGCTGACTTCGAGTTCGAAGCGGTCGATCTCGGCCTGCTTGAGGCGCAGATAGTAATCGACGAAGAAGTCGCCGAGCCCGGCGCGCAGTGCCTGGTTCTCCCGGAGTGCCGCCAGCGCCTCGGCAAGCGACCTCGGCAGCAGCGGCGCCACGGCTTCGTAGGGCTTGTCGGCCGAGGGGCCGGGATCGAGCTTGCGGTCGAGCCCGTCGAGACCGCAGACGATCTGGCTCGCCATGTACAGATAGGGATTGGCGGCCGGCTCGCCGACGCGGTTTTCGAGATGCGTCGCCGGATCGCCCGGTCCGCCCAGCACGCGCACCATCACGCCGCGATTATCGCGGCCCCAGATGGCGCGGTCGGGCGCCAGCGAAAAGGGGCGATAGCGCTTGTAGCCATTGAGCGTCGGCGTGCTGAAGGCAGCGGCGGCGCGCGCGTGTTCGAGCAGGCCGGCCATGTAATGGCTGCCGGTCGCCGACAGGGTCTCGTCGGCGTCGACGAAGGCGTTGGCGTGCGTCTTCCGGTCGATCAGCGACTGGTGCAGGTGCCAGCCGCTCGACATCACGTTGGCGAGCCTGGGCCGGCACATGAAGGTGGCGTGGAAGCCGTTGCGCTGGGCGATCTGCTTGGTGGCGCTGCGGAACAGCACCATCGTGTCGGCGGGCTCGAGGCCTGTGCCGGTGCGGAAGGTGAACTCGACCTGGCTGGGTCCGAACTCGACTTCGAGCGAGCGCAGCGGCAGGCCGAGATCGACGAGGTTGGTGCGCAGGATCTCGAGGATCGGATCCATCTCGTCGTAGCGCTGCTCGGTCAGGTATTGATAGCCCTGGTTCAGCAGCGACACTTCGGGCGGTTCGCCCGGCTGGCCGGCATCGCCGGTGCCGAGCCTGGCCTTCTCCAGCTTGAACAGATGGAACTCGACTTCGAGGCCGGCGCAAAAATCGTAGCCGCGATCCTTCAGGACAGAGAGAGTCTTGCGCAGGACGTGCCGCGTGCAGAGCGGCATCGGCCGACCGTCGGCGAAATGGATGTCGCACAGCATCCAGCCGGAATGCGGCGCCCAAGGCAGGGCGCGGAAGGTCGTGGGATCGGGCAGCATGACCACGTCGGCCGCGCCCTCCAGCTCCTTCATGCCGAAGCCGCCGCCCGGCTGCCATACCGGGAAGACCGTCCGATGCGAAGTGTCCTTCAGCAGCATCGTCGTCGTGAAGCCGACGCCGTTCTTAAGCGCCGCGTCGACTTCCGACGCCACGATCGTCTTGCCACGCAGGATGCCGTGCTGGTCGGCGAAGGCGAGGCGCACGACCGACATTTCGCCCGCCTTCATGCGCCGCTCGGCCTCGCGTGTCGCGGCCTTGCGTTCCTCGTTCCAGAGGCCCGCGCGCTCGACCAGCGTCATGGCTACGCGACCAGCGGAGGGACAGTGTCCGCCGCCCAGCTCGAGGAGCGGCGGCGACGCACATCGACGTCCTTCCAGTAGGCTTCCCAGCCTTCCGTCGGTCCCATCCCGTCGATCGCGACGGGCCCGCGGATCGCGGCCGCGCGCTGGCGGTCCAGCCACATGATCGGCCGCTCGCCGTTGCCGACCTGGCCAATGGCCGATAGCAACATGCGGCGGTAGGCGACGATCGCCTTGTCGGTCGTGCCGAGATGCTCGCGCGTGCGGTCCTGGATGCGGCCCTGGCTCTCGACCGCCCACTGGTCGTGAACGTTGATGTCGAAACCCATGCCGGTGAAGGTCTGGTTCTTCTGTTCGGCCACGTTATAGCCGTAGTCGTTGTGACGGCCGATCAGCGGGCGGTAGTCGGGAAGCTGGTAGAGCTTCAGCCGCTGCTCGCGCATCGCGGCATGGTCGATCGGTTTCCCGAAGCTGGTGAAGATCGCGTACCAGTAGCAGCTCGTATCGTCGATCGGCACGTGCCACTGCGTGATCGTCATCTCCGCGCTCATCGGAATCACGAAGGCATAGGGGAAGACGAGGTTGGTCACGCGCACATGCGTATGCTGCTCGTTCAGCTTGCGCAGCGCGAAGAGTCGCAAGCCGTAGTCGGTGGCCTCGACATCGAGCTTGGGCCGCGGGAAGTCGCGCAGCAGGCGGGTCATCGGGATTTCGGAGTCGGCGGAGGCGGAACGGAACTGCTTGCCGTAGGCCGCGCCGGTATCCTCGTCCTCGTAGAAGCGATGCAGGTAGGAGGCGTGCGCCGGGTCGATGCCGACCTCCAGCGCCTGCAGCCAGTTGCACTCGATCAGCCCCTTGAAGGCGAAAGCGTGCGTGCCCGGCGCCAGGAAACAGTCGAAGTCGGGGAAGGCGGGCGCTTCGCCTTCACCGAGATAGGCGAAGACGATGCCGTTCTTCACCACGACTGGATAGCTGCGCTGGCGGACGCGCTGGCAGAGCACGCTGCTCTCGGGTTCGGCCGGCGTCTCCTGGCACTTGCCGTCGACGTCGAACAGCCAGCCATGGAACAGGCAGCGCAGGCCGCCATCCTCGAGGCGGCCGAAGGCGAGGTCGGCACCGCGATGCGGACAGTCGCGGTCGAGCAGCCCATGCCGGCCGCGCTCGTCACGGAACAGCACGAAGTCCTGCCCCAGCACACGCACCGCCTTGGCCGGGCGCTCGGCCGGCAGTTCGTCGGCGAGGGCCACGGGATGCCAGTAATGGCGCATCAGCGCGCCGCACCGGGTGCCCGGACCGACGCGGGTCATCAGCTCGTTCTGCTCGGGGCTCATCATGCGCAAATTCTCGCGCAAACGCCCCGGCGTGTCACGACACCAGTGCGCGACAGTCGAGGTCGTCGGCGGCCAGGTGAATGCGTTCCAGATGATTCCACCAGATCACCGGCGGGATCCCGGCGGACTGCATCCAGATCGGCCGGGTCGTAAGCCACAGAACGGCCAGTCGATAGTCGTCCTGCAGGGACGACCGGTCATAGCCCGTCACGCCGCGGCCGGTCAGCTCGGCGTGGAAGCAATCTAGCAGTCGGCTCTCCGCACGCTGACGCAGGTCCGGATACCAGTGCATCGCCATCATGTAGGCGAGATCCTCGGCGCCGGAAGCCGGTCGCCAGGCATCCCAGTCGAACAGCCTGGCCGTGTCCGATGAACCGTCGCGCGGCAGGAAGCAGTTCCAGGTATGGGAATCGCCCTGTACGAGGGTCAGGTTGCGCCGCGCGCGATAGCGCTGGAGTACGCGAGGCGCCTGGTCGAACAGTCGCTCGTAGAAGGCGCGCCGTTCCGCCGACAGGCGGTCGCCCAGCATGTCCGCGAACTTTGCATAGGATGCTGCGAGATCCTTCAGCCAGTCCCGGACGGCCTTCGGCTCGGGCCAGGTGCCGATCGTCACGCCCAGTCGCGGATCGTCCCACCACGCGGCCTGGAAGCTTGCATGCGTCCGGACGATCGCCTCGCTTTGCGCGATCGTCGGCGGTACCGGCCATTGCGTCGCAACCAGGTGCGAGTCGGTCAGGTCCTCCAGCAGCAGGTGCCATGCGCCGCTTGCTGCATCGTGGTGCGCCTCGAAGCAGCGGAGCAGCAGGCCATCCGGCGTTGCAGGGGCGACGGTGGTATAGAAAGCGACTTCCTTTCGGCCGCTTTCCCAATTTGCCCCGGGACGATTCGGCAGGTCGGTCTTGAAGATGAGCGACGTCGGCGCATCCGGGGAGGCGCCTTCGTAGGTGAGTCGCAGCCGCTGGACGAGGGAGAGTATCGTCGGGAAGGACCTGTCGACCGAGACGGCGGAGACCCGGCCGCTGCCCAGCGCGCCATTCCGGCGCAGCACCTCGGTAAGGTGTTCTGCGCTGGCGGCCGGGGGCGGAAGAGGCGTCATGTCCTCCATTGTGCCGAAGCGACCGCAGCCGGTAAATTGGCCGGATGAACACCTTGAATGGCATGCCCGGCCCCACCTCGCGGGTCTTCTTCTCACAGCGTCTGCGTTTGCATTATGTCGACTGGGGCAACCCGGAAGCGCCGCCGCTTCTCCTCGTTCACGGCGGGCGCGATCACTGCCGGAACTGGGACTGGGTGGCGCAGGCGTTGCGCAAGGACTGGCACGTGATCTGCCCCGATCTCCGCGGGCATGGCGACAGCCAGTGGTCGCCGGACGGCAATTACTCGATGGCCGCCTACATCTACGACCTGGCGCAGCTCATCCACCAGCAGAACCTGGCGCCGGTGACGATCGTGGCGCATTCGCTGGGCGGCAACATCTGCCTGCGCTACACCGGCATCCATCCCGACAAGGTGCGCAAGCTGGTGGCGATCGAAGGCCTCGGGCCGTCGCCCAAGGTGATTGCCGAGCGCGGCAACAAGCCGATGAGCGAACGCATGACCGAGTGGATCGACGAGCAGCGGAAGCTGTCTGCCCGGGGGCCGCGCAAATACCCGACGATCGAGGACGCCTTCAAGCGCATGCAGGAGGAGAACAAGCATCTCTCCGCCGCGCAGGCCCGTCACCTGACCGAGCAGGGCGTCAACCAGAACGAGGACGGCACCTACAGCTGGAAGTTCGACAACTATGTGCGCGTCAACCAGCCGTACGACATGAGTTACGAAGCGATCGAGGAACTCTGGTCGCGCATCACCTGTCCGACCCTGCTCGTCTATGGCAAGGAGAGCTGGGCTTCCAACCCCGAGAAGGACGGGCGCATCAAGCACTTCAAGACCGCCAAGGTCGTGGAGTTCGAGCGCGCCGGCCATTGGGTCCAGCACGACCGCCTTGACGATTTCGTTGCCACGACGCGGGAGTTCATCAAGTGAAGGCGGCGGTCCTGCGCGGCGGCGACATCGTCGTCGCCGACGTCCCGGCGCCGGTGCCTGCGGCGGGGCAGGTGCTGGTGAAGACGCTGTGCTGCGGTATCTGCGGCTCCGACCTGCACTATGCCAAACACGCGCCGCGCATGGTCGAGATGTCCAAGCGCATTCCGGGTCGCGTGCCGCTCGACCTCTCGCGCGACGTCGTGTTCGGGCACGAATTCTGCGGCGAGGTGCTGGATTATGGTCCCGGCACCGAGCGCAAGCTCAAGCCGGGCACGCTGGTCTGCTCGATGCCGGTGATCCCGCAGGCCGACGGCCATCGCACGGTCGGCTATTCCAACGACTTTCCCGGCGGCTATGGTGAGCAGATGGTGCTGGCGGCACCTCTGCTGCTTGAAGTGCCGAACGGCCTGTCGGCCGAACATGCCGCGCTCACCGAGCCGCTCGCGGTCGGTATCCATGCGGTCGAGAAGGCGGCGCTGCAGGACAACGACGCGCCGCTGGTCGTCGGCTGCGGGCCGGTCGGCCTGGCCGCCATCGTCGGACTGCGGCTGAAGGGCATCCATCCGATCATCGCCGCGGATTTTTCGCCCAAGCGGCGTGAGCTGGCGGCGAAGATGGGCGCCGACATCGTCATCGACCCGAAGGTCGAGTCTCCCTATGCGAAGCTGGCGCCCGGCAAGCGCGCCGTGATCTTCGAATGTGTCGGCGTGCCGGGCCTGCTGCAGCAGGTTTTTGAAGCAGCGCCGCGTGACTCACGCATTGTCGTGGCCGGCGTCTGCATGGAGCCGGACCGCATCGAACCGCTGTTCGGAATCGTGAAGGAACTCTCGATCCAGTTCGTGCTGGGCTACACGCCCGAGGAGTTCGCGCGCTGCCTTCGCCTGCTGGCCGAGGGCCAGGTCGAGGCCGATGCGCTGATCACCGGCAAGGTCGGACTGGCCGAAGTGAAGAGCGCATTCGCAGAGCTGGGCAATCCCGAGCGCCACACCAAGATTCTCGTGGAGCCGTGGCGCTGACTTTGATAGCGCTTCATGACTTCAGCGGAGGAAACACAAAGTGAAATTCTATAATTCGGTCGGCCCCAACCCGCACATGGTTCGCATGTTCATGGCCGAGAAGGGCTTCGACGTGCCGAAGGTCGACGTCGACCTGCGCGGCGGCGAGAACCGGCGCGAGCCCTATCTCAAGGTCAATCCGGCCGGCCAGTGTCCCGCCCTCGAACTCGACGACGGCACGGTGCTCGCCGAGATCACCGCGATCTGCGAGTACGTCGACGAGATCAAGAAGGACACGCCGTCGCTGATCGGCGACACGCCGGAGGAGCGCGCCAGGACCCGCATGTGGGTGCGTCGCATCGACCTCAACATCGTGGAGCCTGCGGCCAACGGCTTCCGCTTCTCGCAGGGGCTGAAGATGTTCCAGGACCGCATCCATTGCATTCCCGAGGCGGCGGACGGGCTGAAGGAAAGCGCGCGCAAGAAGCTCGTCTGGCTGGACGGGCAGATGGGATCCAAACCCTTCGTCACCGGCGACAAGCTCACCATGGCCGACATCCTGCTGTACGTTTTCCTCGAGTTCATGGCCAAGGTCGGCCAGCCGCTCGATCCGGCGAACAAGAACCTGGCGGCCTGGATGGAACGCATGAAGGCCCGGCCGAGCGCCGCGGCCTGATCGCGGACGGCAGGAACTCCCCGATGCGTCGACTGTTCGCCCTGCTGCTCGTTCTTCTCGTGCTGCCGGCTGTCGGTGTGCAAGCCCAGGGCGATCCGGCAGGCCTGAAGGGTCTGTTCCTGCTGACCGACTATCCCTCGCAGACCGTGCGCGCGGGCGAGGTCACGACCATCCGCGTGAAGGTGAACAATGCCGGCCAGATGCCCGAGCCTCTGGCCCTGGCGCTGACCGGCATCCCCGCGGGCTGGAAGATCGACATGCTGGGCGGTGGTCAACCGGTCGGCGCCGTGATGGCGGGCGTCAACCAGGACGTCACCGTGCAGCTCCGCGTCGAGGTGCCCAAGGACGCCCCGACCGGCACGCAGACGGTCACGCTGACGGCAAAGGGGCCGATGCAGCAGGCCAGCCTGCCGCTCACGCTCACCGTCGGCACGGAGGCGCCGGCCAAGCTCAGCCTCAAGTCGCGTCTGCCATCGCTTCGCGGCACGCCGCGCTCGGCCTTCGAGTACACGCTCACGGTGGGCAACGATTCGGGCAAGGACCTGACCGTGGCGCTGGCCGCGCAGGCGCCGGCCAACTTCCAGAGCACCTTCACGGAAGGCTTCGGCTCGAACGAGATCAGCTCGATTCCGATCGAGGCCGGGCAGACCAAGGACATCAAGCTCAAGGTGACGCCGCCGCGCGACGTGAAGGCCGGCGACTATTCCGTGCTGGTCAAGGTCGCCGCCGAAGGCGCCACCGCGGAGATGCGCGTCACCCTGCAGGTGAGCGGGCAGGGCAAACTGGTGCTCTCGGCCAAGGACGGCCGCCTGAGCGGCGAGGCCGAGATCGGCAGGAACTCGACCTACACGCTGGTGCTGACCAACGACGGCACTGCGCCGGTTGACGAGGTCGAGCTTTCGGGCACCGTGCCGGCCAACTGGAAGATCGAGTTCAATCCCCGGTCGCTCGCCGCCATCGCGCCGGGCGACAGGAAGGAAGTCCAGGTGCTGGTGACGCCGGCCGACAAGGCAGTGGCCGGCGACTACATGGCCTCCTTCCGCGCCGCCGCGCGCGGCGAGCAATCCTCGGCCGATTTCCGCATTACCGTCACCACGTCGACCCTGTGGGGCATCGCGGGCATCGGCATCATCGCCGTGGCGCTGCTGGTCCTGCTGGGCGCGGTCGCGCGTTTCGGCCGCCGCTAGCAGCAGCCGATGGCCGATACCGTCATCGAGGCGCGCGGGCTGACCAAGATCTACGGCAGCCATCGTGCGGTGGATGCGATCGATTTCAGCATCCGGCGCGGCGAGATCTTCGGCCTGCTTGGACCCAACGGCGCCGGCAAGACGACGACCATCCTGATGATGCTGGGCCTCACCGAAACGAGTGGTGGCGCGGTCGACGTGCTGGGATTCGATCCGGTGCGCCAGCCGCTCGAGGTCAAGCGCCGGGTCGGCTACCTGCCGGACGCCGTCGGCTTCTACGACCACCTGACCGCGCGCGAAAACCTTCGCTACACCGCTCGGCTGCTCGGCCTCCCGCGCCGCGAAGCCGAGACGCGCATCGTCGAGGCGATGGATAGCGTGAAGCTTGCCGACGTGCTCGACAAGCGGGTCTCCACCTTCTCGCGCGGCATGCGCCAGCGGCTGGGCATCGCCGAGATCGTGATGAAGAAAGCCGAGGTCGCCATCCTCGACGAGCCGACGTCGGGCCTCGATCCGCATTCGACCTTCGAGCTGCTGGAGATGATCCGCGGCCTCAAGCGGGCGGGCGTCGCGGTGTTGCTCTCGTCGCACCTGCTCGATCGCGTGCAGAGCGTCTGTGATCGGGTGGCCCTGTTCAACAAGGGCCGGATCGCGCTGATGGGCACGGTGGTCGAACTGGCCAATCAGGTGCTGGGCGCCGGCCATCCGATCCTGGTCGAAGCCACGGGCGCCGACATCGTTGGCATCTTGTATGGCGTTGAGGGCGTGCAGACGGTCTTGCCCGAAGGAGAAGGCGCCTGGCGGGTGGTGGCCGACCGCGACGTGCGGGCGGCCGTGGCCCATCGCATCGTTACCTCGGGTGGTTCGCTCACCCGGCTCGCCGACCTGCAGCCCAGCCTCGAAGAGGTCTACACGCACTACTTCGAGGAGGCGCGCCGTGCCGCCTAGTGTCTCGTCGAGCGGAACGGAATCACACACCAAACCTCATGCTGAGGAGCGCTCCGCAGGAGCGCGTCTCGAAGCATGGGCACGAGCACCGCGTTTGTTGCCCATCCTTCGAGACGGCCCTTCGGGCCTCCTCAGGATGAGGTTGTGCGGGGTGCGATGAGACAGAAAGGCTCCAGCACCGCGGGCCGCCAAGGTTCGCCTTTCACCGGTCTCGGCCCGGTCTTCATGAAGGAGCTGGCGGATCATCTCAGCAGCGTCCGCATGATGGTGCTGACGTTGTTCGTGCTCGCCTTCGGCGCGTTCCCGGTGGCCTCGTCGCTGCAGACCTTGCGGACAGTCGTCGATCCCAACTCCTTCCTGTTCCTGCGCATCTTCACCCTGGAGCCGGAGCAGGTCGGCATCTCCTTCATCGCAGCGCTCAACTTCATCATTCCGCTGATGGCGATTGGGCTGGGCTTCGATTCGGTGAACAGCGAGTTCAATCGCCGTACCTTGAGCCGTGTCCTGTCGCAGCCGATCTATCGCGATGCGCTGCTGCTCGGGAAATTCCTGGCGGGCCTCGCGACCTTCGCCGTGGCGTTGGTGGCGCTGTGGCTGATCGTGGTCGGCGCGGGCCTGTTGCTGCTCGGCGTACCGCCGCGCGGCGTCGAGGTGGCGAGAGGCCTCGGGTTCCTGATCGTGGCCATAGCCTACGGCGGCGTGTGGCTCGCGATTTCGATGTTATTCTCCGTCGTGTTCCGGTCGACCGCAACCTCGGCACTCTGC
>JAKFVZ010000453.1 GCA_021732965.1 Reyranella sp. | reverse complement strand
GGTTAGTTGTGTTGTTGTCATCCTGAGCGAAGCGAAGGATCTCGCGCCCGCCAAGGAGTGCATTGGTCGTTCTGCAAGGTCCTTCGCTGTGCTCAGGACGACAATGCGGGAGCGAGTGATCCGTTAGCTGGCCTTCTCGACCTCGATCGTCTTCTTGACGGCCGGCCGTTCCATCATGCGCGCGTAGTGGGCCTCGAGCGCGGGGAAGTCGCCGGGCTTGCGCTCGAGCTGGTCGCGGAAGCGCCAGTAGACGCGGAACAGGTGGATGTCGGCGATCGAATAGCGATCGCCCAGGATCCATGTGCGATTGCCCAGGCGCTTGTCCGCCACCGCGTAGAGTTCGCGGGCTTCGGCGACGCCCTGCCGGATCGCTGGATGAATCGTCGACGCGACATAGGACATCCACGAGATGGCCTGCGCTTCGGCCTCGATGTCGCCGGCCGGCAGGAGATTCGCTGCCGGATAGGTGCGGGCGAGATAGAACAGGATGCCGGCCACTTCGGTGAGCGGCCGTCCGTCGATCATCAGGACCGGCACCTTGCCCACGGGATTGACGGCGAGGAAGTCGGCGTTGCGCGTCTCCTTGCGCGGCACCGAGACGGCGTGCTTGTCGAAGGTGGCGCCGACCTCGTGAAGCGCGATGTGGGCTGCCATGGAGCTGGAGCCGGGCGAGTAATAGAGCTTGAGCATGGTCGAAGCGTACCATGCCTGTCATCGCGGTCGAAGGTTGGTTATCCTCCCGCCATGATCACGCTTCTGCTTTCGTCCCATGCGCTTCGTGTCTGGGGCGAGCGAATTGCGGCAGCGGTGCCGCCGGGCACGCTGTCCTTCCTTACTGCCGAAGCGGCGCTGGCCGCCGACGGACCCGGCGCCGCCGACATCGCCTTCATGACCCGCGAAGTCACGGGCAAGTCCAGTCCCGGTAATCCTACGCCGGAGCTGCAGGGCTTCGACGCCGTCGTTCGCAAGTCGCCGAATCTCAAATGGCTGCAGATCCATCCGGCCGGGGCCGAACGGCCGATCTATCGCGAATTGCGCGCGCGCGGCGTCAAGGTGACGACCGCCTCGGGCGCCACGGCCGTCACCGTGGCGCACAGCACCCTGGGCGCGGTGATAGCTCTCAATCGCCGCTTTCCGCTGCTGGCCGATGCCCAGCGCCGCCATGCCTGGGAGCCGCGGCTGGGTGAGCGCTCGCCGCGCGACCTGGCGGGCCAGTGTGCCGTGATCGTCGGCATGGGCCCGATCGGACAGAACATCGCCCGGCTGCTCGCGATGCTGGGCATGCGCTCGATCGGCGTGCGCCGCACCGCCGAGCCGGTGGAACCCTGCGAGCGCGTCGTCGCCTATGAGCAGTTGCACCAGGTGCTGCCGGGAGCCGACTGGCTGATCCTCTGCTGCCCGGCCTCGCCGGTGACGCGCGGCATCGCCAATGCGGCGGCCTTCGCGGCGATGCCCGACGGCGCGCATTTCGTGAACGTCGCGCGCGGCGAAGTCGCGGTGGAGAACGACGTCATCGCCGCGCTGCAGAGCGGCAAGCTGGCGGGCGCCTATCTCGACGTGTTCGAGCGCGAGCCGCTCGATCCGGCCTCGCCGCTGTGGGACCTGCCCAACGTGCTGGTCTCGCCGCACACCGCCAGCCATTCGCTGGGCCAGAACGAGGCGATCTTCGGCATCTTCCTCGAAAACCTCGCGCGCTTCCGCGCCGGTCAGTCGCTGCGCAACGACGTCGACAAGCTCGGCTGAACAGCCTGCTCCACGGCGCGGCGGTCGAGGCGCGACCGCAGGCCGATCACCACCAGCCGACCGGATTTTGCACCGGCCGGCGCCGCATCGATCTCGAAGCGCCGACCGACGACGTGCAGCGCGGCGTGGTTCAGGATTCCCTTTGCGCGCAGAACGCCCGTGCCGGGTGCGCTCAGCCGTCGGCCGAGTTCGGTGATGTCGACGGTCTCGGGCACGTCCAGCTCCAGCGAGTCATAGAGCGAGGCCGCGTCGGGTGCGCCTGGTGTCGTGAGTGTCGCCGACCGGCGAGGTGCTGCGCCGTCGCGCAGGCCGAGCAGCAGGTCGGGCGCGATCTCGGCCCGTGTTGCCGGGAGGATCCGCGCCGCGGGACTTTGCGTGGCCAGCCACGCGAGCGTCTCCTGCAATGACGTCTCGTTCACGAGGTCGCAGCGATTGGCGATGACGAGGTCGGCGGCGGCGAGCTGGCGGGTGATCGTGTCGTCGAGGTAGGCGTCGTCGGCCATCGTCCGCACGGTCTCTACGTCGGCCATCACGACGATGCCGTCGATGCGATAGGCCGGCAGGAGGGTGACGGCGCTGGCGACCATGCCCGGCAGCGCGACGCCGCTGGTCTCGAGCACCACGCGCTCGATGTCCGGCCGCTGCTCGGGCAGCGTCATCAGCGTGTCCATCAGGTCGGAGCCGTAGCTGCAGCAGACGCAGCCGCCGGAAATCTCCAGCGTGTCGCCGCTCGACGACACGATCAGGTCGCGGTCGATCGGCGTCGCGCCGAAATCGTTGACCAGCACGGCGAGCCGCCGGCCGTCGGCGGCGCGCAGCAGGCGATTGACGAGCGTCGTCTTGCCGGTGCCGAGATAGCCGCCGATCACCGTGACCGGCAACCGCCCGCCGGGCCGTGCCCCGCTCACCTCTCCGCTCACACTCCGTTGGCGGGGAAGGGACGGCCGCCTTGAACGGTGCCCCAGATCCGCACGTCCTTCAGCTTGTCCGGCGCGATCTCCAGCGGATCGTCCTCCAGCACCGCGAAGTCGGCGCGCTTGCCGCATTCGATCGAGCCGACCTCGCCGTCGAGCCTGAGCGTCCAGGCAGCACCCAGCGTGATTGTGCGCAGCGCGTCGGCCACCGAGATGGCCTCGCTGGTGCCCAGCGTGCGGCCGCTGGCGGTAAGCCGGTTGACGGCGCACCACGCCGTGAAGATCGGGCCGAGCGGCGTCACCGGCGCGTCGGAATGGATGGCGAGCGGCACGCCGCTGGCCAGTGCCGTCGCACAGGCGTTCATGCGCATCGCGCGCTCCGGGCCGACCGTCGTCTCGTAATGCTGGTCGCCCCAGTAGAAGTGATGGTTGGGAAACAGGTTGGCGCACATGCCGAGCCGCGCCATGCGCCGGAACTGCGCGGCATCGGCGAGCTGGCAATGCTGCAGCGTGAAGCGATGGTCGCGCGCCGGCTGGTCGAGCAGCGCGCCTTCGAGGCAATCCAGCGCCATCTCGGTCGCCTGGTCGCCGTTGGTGTGGCTGTGCACCAGCACGCCCTTCTGTAGTGCGAGCTTGTAGAGGCCGCTGATCGCCTCGGGCGGTGTGTACCACAGGCCGTTGGGCGCGCCGTTGTAGTAGCCCGGCCACCGCAGCCGTGCGGAGAAGCCCTGGATCGAGCCGTCGACGAACAATTTGATGGCGCCGAGCCGCAGCCGGTCGGTCGATTTCGCTTTGAGCTTCACGGCGATGTCGACCACCTGCTCGGGCGTCAGCGCCTGGAAGCGGCGGAACGAGACGATGCGCACGGGGAAACTGGCTTCACCGGTGACGCGGGCCATCATCGACACGGCATCGTCCGGCAGCAGGTTGGCGAGATCGGTCGCCGTGGTCACGCCCTGGCGCACGCAGAGCTTGGCGAAGCGCTTCAGGCCTTCCTCGTCGTTGGCCAGCGCCTCGCGGTCGAAGCCGACATGGGCGCCGACGATCGTCATCGCCTCGGGGCCCTTGAGCTCGCCGGTCGGCAGGCCGTCGGGCCCAAGCGGAATGCCGGGATGGTTGACGCCCGGCCGCAGCAGGCCGGCCAGTTCCAGCGCGCGGGTGTTCACGTTGAAGATGTGGCCGCTGGCATGCATCACGCCGATCGCGCGCGTCGTCGATACGCGGTCGAAGTCGGCGCGCACGACGCGACGGTCGCCGTAGTAGATGGGATCGAGGCCCCAGCCGGCGAGCACTTCGGTCGGCGAGGCAAGCGTGCGCTCGGCCTCCTGCAGTCGTGTGACGACGTCCTCGATGGACTCCGCGCCCTTCCACACCTTGCCTTCGGGATCCATGCGGTCGAAGCGGCCGAGATAGGTGTATCGCCAGAAGGTGCCCTCGGCGGCGTGGCTGTGGCCTTCGACGAAGCCCGGCATCAGCACCTTGTCGGCGAAGCGTTCGTCCAGCGTGTAGTTGCCCCAGCCGGCCAGCTCCTCCAGCGGGCCGGCGCCCAGGATGCGGCCGTCGCGCACGGCCACGTGCGTGGCCTCGGGTCGGGCGGGATTCATAGTGAGGATGCGGCGGGCGCGGAAGATCGTGATCGGGCTGAGTGTCATGTCTCCGACAGTAGCGGGCCTGCGACGCCGACGCCAAGCGTTGCGAAGTTGAGAGCAACGTATACGCTGCCGGAAAGCAGGCGAATGACCTGCTCCAGACAAACAAGGCCAGAGGGACGGCGTCGCCTCCTCGCTTCGGCCCGGAGGAGACATCGATGCGCCTGTCACGTCGCGCCACACTCGGCCTGTTGGCCACGTCACCCGCCCTGGCGGCGCCCGCTGTGTGGGCGCAGGCGCGCGACTGGCCCAACCGGCGGCTCCGGCTCCTCGTTCCCAGCGCCGCCGGCGGCTACGAAGTCTATGCCCGCATCCTGGCGCCGCGCCTCGCGGAACTGCTGGGCCAGCCCGTCGTCGTCGACAACAAGCCCGGCGCCAACGGCATCATCGGCATGCAGGAAGTCCAGCGCAGCGCGCCGGACGGCTACACCTTCATGTTCGCCCATATCGGCGCGATCTCGATCGGCAGCAGCATCTACACCAACATGCCGCTCGATCCGGTCGACGATCTCGCCTCGATCTCGGTCGCCGTCACCTCGCCGCTGGTCTGGGTGGTGACGCCGTCGCTGCCCTTCAGGACGATGCCGGAGTTCATCGCCAAGGCGAAGGCGGAGCCCGGCCAGTGGCGCTACGGCCTGCCTGCGTCCGGCAGCATTCCGCACCTGGTCGCGGAGGACACCAAGATCCGCCACAAGCTCGACATGCCCGCCGTGCCGTACCGCAGCACGCCGCAGTCGCTGTTGGCGGTGATCAACGGCGAGGTGCCGATCACGGTCGACAGTCTCGGCGCGAGTGCCGGTCACATTGCCGGCGGCAAGCTGCGCGCACTGGCTGTCACCTCGCGCGAGCGCTCGGAGAAGCTGCCCAACGTGCCAACGATGATGGAACTCGGACTCGATCCGCGCGAATGGGTGGCGTGGTACGCCTTCATGGCGCCCAAGGGAACGCCCGACGAAATCATCCAGAAGCTGAATACGGCCATCAATCAGGCGCTGCGCGAGGAGGCCATCGCCACGCGCATCCGCGAGCTGGGTGCCTCGCCGCGCATCACCACGCCAGCCGAGACGCTCGCCTTCATCACGCAGGAGCGCACCGACTTCGGCGCCATCGCGCGAGCCGGCAAGATTCGCGTGGAATAACGCAGATCCTTGATCCTCTGAGTCGAAATCAAATGCTTCCCCATTCAGATGGGGAAGTGCCCCGTCATACGGGGCGATGGGGTCATAGGCCGAGCAAAGCTTATGACCCCTCCGTCGGCGTAAGACGCCGACACCTCCCCAGATGACTGGGGAGGCGGACTCGCTTCTCTAACGCACCGTATTGCGCGGCACGTCGCGGAACGGCTTGGTCGTGTCGATGCTGGGCTCCTTGGGCATCTTGAGGACGCGCTCGGAGATGATGTTGCGCTGGATCTCGTCGGTGCCGCCGGCAATCGACGTGGCCGGCACCGAGACCAGGATCTCGGCGATGGTGCCGTTCATCGGGCTGTCGGCGCCGGTCAGCAGGGCGTCGGCGCCGGAGAGCTGGGTGTGGATGCGGGCCGCGGCGCGGGCGACGTGGCTCGAGACCAGCTTGCCGAGCGAGCCCTCGGGGCCCTGCGGCTTGCCCTGCTGGGCGGCAGCCCGGGCGCGGCGGGCGGTCCATTCGGCGCCCTTGGACATGGTGAGCAGCTTGGCGATCTCCTGCCGCACCACGGGATCGTCGAGATGGCCGGTTTCCCTGGCGCGCGACAGGATCAGGTCGACGCGACCGGCCCGCTGCGGATACCACTTGTAGGGCTCCATCGTCGTGGCGATCTCGGCCCGCTCTTCGTCGTAGGCGCGGCCCTTGCGGTCCGAGCCCATCGCCCAGGTGCGCAGGCCATCGGCGCCGCGGCGCTCGTGCATCAGGGTCGTCGTCGTCACGGCCCAGCCGTCGCCCACGTTGGCGACCAGGAACTCCGGCTCGACCACGGCGTCGGTCATGAACACCTGATTGAACGAGGCATGGCCGTTCATCTGCTTCAGCGGCTGCACGTTCACGCCGGGCTGGTGCATGTCGATGATGAAGTAGGACAGGCCCTTGTGCTTGGTCTGGTCCCAGTCGGTGCGGGCCAGCAGCAGGCCCCAGTGGGCGTGATGGGCCGAGGTCGTCCAGACCTTCTGGCCGTTCACGATCCACTTGTTGCCGCTCATCTCCGCGCGGGTGACGGCGCCGGCCACGTCGGAGCCGGAGCCGGGCTCGCTGAAGAGCTGGCACCAGGTGTCCTCGCCGGTGAGGATGCGGCGCAGGAACTTCTCCTTATGGAGATCGGTGCCGTGCGCGAGGATGGTGGCGGCCGCCAGCGTGCGGATGCCGGCCTTGGCGACGCCGATCGCGCCGATGCGCGCGAATTCTTCGTCGACCACGGCCTGGAAGGCCTGCGGCAGGTCGCGGCCGTACCATTCCTTGGGCCAGGTCGGCACGCCCCAGCCCGAATCGGCCAGCTTGTTGCGCCATTCGACGAGACCGAGTTCGGGGCTCCAGTTGGCTTCGAGCCAGGCGCGTACGTCGGTGCGGACGGAGTCTTCGGTGAGTTCGCTCATCTTCCTGCTCCTCAGGCGGCCCAGTGCTGCATCATCTGCTCGCGGTGGTGATGGGCATCGCCCAGCAGCACCTCCGAACTCTTGGCGCGCTTGAACCAGAGATGGGTATCGTTGTCCCAGGTGAAGCCGATGCCGCCGTGGATCTGGATGGCATGGACGGCGGTCTGCAGGGCCGCGTCGCTGGCGGCGGCCTTGGCGAGCGATGCCACGGCGACGACATCGTCGTCACCTTCGTCGAGCGCGGCGGCGGCGTAGTAGGCGGCCGACTTGGCCAGCTCCACGTCGACCAGCATGTCGGCGTGCTTGTGCTTCATCGACTGGAAGGAGGCGATGGCGCGGCCGAACTGCATGCGCATCTTGGCGTATTCCAGCGCGTCCTCGCGCAGCCGGTCGGAGACGCCGGCCATCTCGTTGGCGAGGCACACCGCGGCTTCGACCATGGTGCGGGCGAACGGCGCGGCGGCGCCACCGGCCTCGCCCAGCAGCGTGGCTTCGACGCCCTTGAACTCGAGGCGGGCGAGCTTGCGGGTCTCGTCCATCGTCTTCAGCAGCGTGCGCGACAGGCCTTTGGCATCGCCCTTCACGGTGAAGAAGGAGAGGCCCTCGTCGCCGCTGGTGCCGGGCGCGCGCGCCACGACCACGATGAGGTCGGCGGTGTGGCCGTCGACGACGTAGCTCTTGAAACCGTCGAGGACATAGGCCGCGCCGGACGGCTTGGCCGTCAACCTGGTCGCGGCGGCATCCCAGTGTGCCGGATCCTCGACCCAGGCCAGCGTGGCGACCGTATCGCCGGCGGCGATGCCGGGCAGCAGCGCCTGCTTCTCGGCTTCCGTGCCGGCATTGAGGATCGCGCCGGTCGCGAGAACGGCGGTCGAGAAGAACGGCGCGCAGAGCAGCGACCGGCCCATCTCCTCCAGCACGATGCAGAGTTCGCCGAAGCCGAAGCCCTGGCCGCCATAGGCCTCTGGAATGCGCACGGCCGTCAGGCCCAGTTCGCTGTTGAGCTTGCGCCAGGCAGCGGCCTCGAAGCCGGCCTCGGTCGCCATCAGGCGGCGCACTTCCTTGGTGGGCGAACGCTCGCCCAGGAAGCGGCGCAGGTTCGACCTGAACTCTTCCTGCTCGCTGGAGAAACTGAACTTCATAAACGAATCCTCCCAGTGCCGATTTTAGGCACTGGGAGAGATGACCGGAAGCGTCCGTGTCGCCCCGTGGACTGCAGGGCGAGACGCCGCCGCTTCAAGACTCTTTCTGAACCGAGAAAGACTCGCTTGTGTGAAAAACGACCTTACCCTGAGGAGCGCTCCGTAGGAGTGGGTCTCGAAGGGTGGGCGCGCGCACCTTGCCGGTTGCCCATCCTTCGAGACGGCCCTTCGGGCCTCCTCAGGATGAGGCCGATGGGTCAATTTTAGACGAGAGGGGGCCTGGCAAGGCCCTCTCGCTCGTTCGATCTCAGAGGTTCAGCAGGTCGATGTGCACCGTTGACGGGTTCTGCGCGCCGGCGGCCACGAAACCGAAGCTGGTCTCGCCGTCATGGGCGATCGTTCCGTTGTAGGCGGTATTGCCGATCACGTAGCCGCTCGCATCGTGCGACACGATGACGGCGTTCCAGATGTCGGTGATCTGGTTGGTCGTCTCGATCTTGACCTGCCAGCCCGTGACCGTGGCGTCGCTCTCGTTCTCCAGGGTTACGCTGCCGTTGAAGCCGCCCGACCAGGAATTGACGATCGCGAACATGGCCTCCAGATCGCCCGAGCCCGATGGCTCCGTCGGGGAGGTGGGAGTCGTCGGTGTGGTCGGCGTCGTCGGCGTCGTGGGCGTGGTCGTCGCCGTGTCGTCGTCGACGATGGTGCCGGTGCCGGTGGCGCGCGTGATCGTGGCGCCCACCGCGTTGCTGAGGACGACGCCGAAATGCTCGTTGCCCTCGACCAGCTTGTCCGGGCTGATCTCGATCGTGATCGTCTTGCTCTGCTCGCCGGCCGCGAAGGTGACGTGGCCGGTTTCGGCGATGAAGTCGGCCGCGCCGGCCTCGCCGTAGACGGTCTGGTAGTCCACGGTCACTTCGTGCGTCGCGGCTGCCGAAAGCGTCAGCACGAAGCTCGCGATCGGACCGCTCGGCGTGCCGCCGTCGCCGGGCGCATCCTCGTGGAACTCGTACTGGATGGGCGTCAGGTAACCCATCTTGTCCTGGTTCACGGTCCGCCAGTCGTTGGCCAGGATGCCGCCGGTGTCGCTGGAGTTGGGATTCCACGACCAGAAGGTCCAGCTCACACCCTTGTGGCCAGCCGGCAGGTCGTGCGTGCCGTTGTTGTCGAGGTCGCCGGACAGATAGGAGGTGATGGCCTCCAGCCATGGCGCGTCCTTGGGGTCCTGGAGCTTGGTGCCGAACTCGCCGATGTAAACCGGTGCGATGCCTTCCTTGAAGATGTAGCCCCACATCTGGTCGAACTTCGCGGGCAGGTCCGCCGCGAAGTTGGCGCCCTGGAACCACGGCTGGGCGTAGACCGAGTTGGGGTAGTCGTGCGCCGAATAGACGAGCTTGTTGTCGATCGCGAGGTTGATCGGCCGGTCGCGCACGCCCATGAGGTTGCCGCCCCACCAGTAGTTCTGGCCCTGGTAGCTGGCGACGCCCTCGACGAAGATCAGCATGTTGGGATTGACCTCGCCGATGGCGTTGCCGGCCCGTTCGGCCGCCGCCGCCCAGTCCCTTGGCCCGCCGCCGCCCCACGTGCCGTTGTACGGCTCGTTGTGCAGGTCCGCGCCGATCACCGCCGGATTGTCGGCATAGCGCTCCGCCAGCATCTTCCAGTCGGCGATCCAGTCCGCTTCGCTGTGCTGGCTGTCGTACCAGAGACCGTTCTCCGACGCGCCCGCGCCGGAGTTGTTGCGATGGTGGTCGAGGATGATCTTCAGCCCGATCTGTTCGGCATAGGCCACGATCTTATCCATGACCTGCATGGCCGACAGGCCGCGCAGGTCGGGGTTCGCGGAGTAGTTGATGTTGGGCGTGCCGGTGCTGTGGAGCGTGTCGTTGGAGAAGGGCAGGCGGATGGTGTTGAACCCGAGGTCCACCATCTGGTCCATCATCTCCTTGTAGTTGCGCGTCCACAGGCCGTGCGGCGCCAGGTCGTTGTTCTCGAAGCCGAACCAGTTCACGCCGGCGATCTGCACCGAGTGTCCGGCCGAGTCGACGATCTGGTTGCCCGAGGTGCTGAGCCAGCCGGGCGCCGCCCCGCCGCCGGGATTGCCCTCGACCACCGTCGCGTCGGAGATACTGAGCGTCGGGCCGGCCGCCACGTCGTCGTTGACGATCGTGCCGGCGCCGGTCGCGTCGGCGATGGTCGCGCCGGCCGGGCTGGACAGGACGACGCTGAAGCCCTCGTTTGCCTCGACGGCCGAATCGCCGATCGTGGCGATCTGGATGGTCTTCTGCGTTTCGCCGGCCGCGAAGGTGAGCGTGCCGGATTGGGCGACATAGTCGCTGCCGGCAAGCGCCGTGCCGTTGGCCGTCGCGAAATTCACGGTGACCGGCGAGCTGGAGGCCGCGGACAGGCTCACGGTGAAGGTGGTGAGACCCGGCGCCGCCGCGCTTCCTTCGGCCGAGGAGGCATCGTTGATCGAGAGCGACGGCAGCGTGGTGGCGCTGTCGTCGTTGACGATGGTGCCGAGCGCGCTGCCGTCCCGGATCGTGGCGCCGGTCGGCGAGGTGAGGTTGACCTTCAGGGTCTCGTTGGCTTCGACCGCCGTGTCGCCGGTCACCTGGACGCGGATGACCTTCGATGTCTCGCCGGCGGCGAACGTCAGCAGGCCCTACTGGGCGACATAGTCCTGGCCGGCTTTGGCGGTGCCGTTGGTGGTCGCGTAGGCGACCGTCACCGGGCCGGACGTCGCCGCGGACAGGCTGACGG
>JAKFVZ010000215.1 GCA_021732965.1 Reyranella sp. | reverse complement strand
CGCATGTACGGATAGACCTTCTCGATCTGCTCGACCGGCCGCTCGCTGCCGGGCTTCAGGGGAACCTTGGGGGGCTCGTCGTAGCCTTTGTCGGTGCCGCGGACGACGGCGCCTTCGGGAATGCCTAGTTTGCTCATGCCGCTACGATAGACCAGCGATCCTAGAACGACCAGTCGACCGGCGTGTCGGGGCGGAAGACGGTGATGTCTTTTCCGCCGCCCGGAACGGCCACGACATCGGGAATGTCGAGCGGCTTCGCATGCAGGGTGACGCGCTCCTCGTTTGGCGCGAGGCCATAGAAGCGCGGACCGTTCAGCGAGGCGAAGGCTTCAAGATGGGCGAGCGCGCCCTCCTCGGCGAAGACCTGCGTATAGACCTGCATCGCGACCGGGGCGTTGAACACGCCGGCGCAGCCGCAGGCGCATTCCTTGGTGTCGGTCGTGTGCGGCGCGGTGTCGGTGCCGAGGAAGAATTGCGTGCCACCTGAAGTCGCCGCCCTTCGCAGAGCGAGACGATGCTCCTCGCGCTTGGCGATCGGCAGGCAATAGAAGTGCGGACGGATGCCGCCCTTGAACAGCGCATTGCGGTTGTAGCTGAGGTGATGCGGCGTGATCGTGCCGCCCATCCGGCCCGGATTGGCCTCGACGAAGGCCACGCCCTCGCGGGTCGTGATGTGCTCCAGCACGATCTTCAGGCCGGCATGGCGCTTCAACAGCGGCGCCAGCACCTTGTCCAGGAACACCGCCTCCCGGTCGAAGATGTCGACATCGGGATCGGTCACCTCGCCATGGACCAGCAGCGGCATGCCGGCCTTCTCCATCGCCTCCAGCCCTTTCGCGACGCGGTCCATCGAGGTCACGCCGTGCGCGGAGTTGGTGGTGGCATGCGCCGGATAAAGCTTGGCCGCGACCCAGACGCCCTCCGCCTTGCCGCGCGTGAGCTCGGCCGGATCGGCGCCGTCGGTCAGGTAGCAGGTCATCAGCGGCTCGAAGTTCAGTTCCTTCGGCACAGCGGCGCGGATGCGGTCGCGATAGGCGCTGGCCTCGGCGACCTTCGTCACCGGCGGCACGAGGTTCGGCATGATGATGGCGCGGCCGAACTGGCGGGCGGTGTGCACGGCGCAGGCCGCCAGCATGACGCCATCGCGCAGATGGACGTGCCAGTCGTCGGGACGGCGGATGGTGATCGAAGCGGGAAGCGGATTTGCGGTGGCCATGATGCACTTTCTACGCTTGCTCCCGGACGGGCTCCAATGTTGATTGCGGGCATGAACGACCTGAACGACGCCATCTCCTTCGCCCTGGCCGCCGAATCCAATTGGCCGGCCAGCATGTACATGCCCGACGGGCAGTTCGTGATGACCTACGATTCCGGGGAGAAGGCGCCCGACAACGAGGTGCTGGGCCCGGTGACGCCGCGTGGCGGTCCCTCGGGTATCGTCTATCGCGGCGGCCAGAAGCTCGCCGAATGGGGCGATGTCGACCGCGCCGACATGACGTTCAGCGTCGCCAAGAGCTACCTCGCCCTCCTCGCCGGCCTGGCGCTGGGCGACGGGCTGATCAAAAGCCTCGACGACAAGGTCGCGGCTTACGCGCTCGATGACGGGTTCGCGAGCGAGCAGAACCGCTACATCACCTGGCGCCATCTGCTGACCCAGACCAGCGAATTGTCGGGCAGCGTCTTCGGCAAGGAAGACCGCATCGACCACAATCGCGTGGTGGGCGTTGCCGTGGCCGATGCGCCCAAGGGCACGCGGCGCGCGATGAAGAAGCCGGGCAGCTTCTACGAATACAACGACGTGCGGGTGAACCGCCTCTCGCGCTCGCTGCTGCAGGTTTTCCGGGAACCGCTGCCGCAGGTGCTGAAGCGGCGAATCATGGATCCGATCGGCGGCTCGCAGGACTGGAAGTGGGACGGCTATCGAAACTCCCACGACACGATCGACGGCAAGCCGATGCTCTCGGTGCCGGGCGGCGGCCACTGGGGCGGCGGCATCGTCATCTCGGCGCGCGACCTTTCGCTGATGGGAAGGCTCGTCGCGCAGGGCGGCGTGTGGGACGGCCAGCAGATCCTGCCCCGGGGCTGGACCGACGAGCTGGTGAAGCCCTGCCCCGTCGCGCCCTTCTACGGGCTGATGTGGTGGCTCAACACCGACCGGCGCCAGTTCGCGGCCGCGTCGGAGCGCAGCCATTTCGCGCTGGGCTGGGGCAGTCACATCGTCTGGATCGACCCCGACAACGATCTCGTCACGGTGCTGCGCTGGATCGACCGCAAGAAGGCGCCGGAATTCGTCGAGCGCCTGCTGGGGGCGATCAAGGCATGAGTCTGGATTTCTCCGCCGTCCCGCGCATGCCGGACGGCCGCACCGCCGCCGAACACATCGAAGACGTCGCCAGCCTCTCGCAGATCGTGCGCGTGCCGATGGGCAACGGTGGGAAGATGATGTGGCACATCTTCGGCGCCGGCTCCGGCAAGCCGATCCTGCTGCTGTTCCACGGCGGCTCGGGCTCGTGGATCCACTGGATCCGCAACGTCGTGCCGCTCAGCCGGCATTTCACCGTCTATGCCGCCGATCTCCCCGGTCTCGGCGACAGCGATCCGCCCGACGACGTGAACGACATCTGGTCGGTGACGCAGTGCGTCGAGGCCGCGATGAAGGAGCTGCTGCCCAAGGACCAACCGTTCGCCATCGCGGGCTTCTCCTTCGGCGGCATGGTCTCGGGCCACATCGCGACGCTGTTCGAGGACCGCATCCGCCGCATCGCCCTGGTCGGCGCCGGCGGCCTGAAAGCCACGCGCAAGCCCGGGCCGAAGCTGCACAAGCTTTTGGCCGAGATGCCGCCGGAGACGCTGGCGGCCGAGGCGCGGCGCAATCTCGAGATCCTGATGCTGCACGATCCGAAGAACGTCGACGGCATCGCGATCCACATGCAGATCCTGAATACCACGCGCGCCCGGACGCGTAGCCGCATCATGGGCCAGGCCTTCAAGCTGAGTGAGGTCCTGCCGCGGGTAAGAACGCCGCTCACCGGCATCTGGGGCGAGTTCGATTCGACGACCTACCCGCACATCCAGGAACGCATCGATCTCTTCCGCGCCCTGCAGCCGAATTTCGAAATGAACGTCATCCCCGGTGCGGGGCACTGGGTCGCCTACGAAGCGGCCGACGCCTTCAACGAGACCCTGATCCGCGCCCTCGGGGAATGAGCGTGCAGACGCGGGCCACGTCCGGCTGGCGGGCCGCCTCGATCCTGCTGGCGATGACCGCGCCGCCGGCCGCGGCCCAGCAGAACGTCGCCAACAATCCGCTGACCGACATCCCGGCGATCCAGGTGCAGAACTACCTGCAGCCGGTGATGAGCGGCCAGCCGGGCAGCGGCGCCGACCAGCCCTTCCTGCGCGGGATCCTGCCGCACGACACATTCGGCTGGCCGCAGCTCATGCGCGCCTCGCTCGCCACCGGGACGACGGTGTGGGGACCGGCCGGCACCGAGAGCGGGCTGGGCGACCTTACGTTGTTCGACGTGCCGCTCTTCCAGCTCGCCAACGCCAAGTTGGGAATCGGACCCCTGCTCGTCCTGCCGACCGCCACGAGCCCGGCGCTGGGCGAACGCAAGTGGCAGGGCGGCGTGCAGGGCGTGGTGAGCGCGCCGTACGAATGGGGCCTCGCGGCGGCGCTGGTCGCCTACCAGCAGGCCTTCGACGGCAGTGCGCGCTCGCTCACCGTCCAGCCCTTCCTGTTCTACAACCTCGCCGACGGCTTCTATGTCAGGTCGAGCGGCATCACGACGATCGACTTCGGCCGCACGCGCGCCGTCGTGCCGGTCGGCCTGGGCCTCGGCCGCGTGAAGCGCCTGGCCGACGGCAACGTGCTCAACCTCTATCTCGAGCCGCAATACTCGGTGGTGCAGAGCGGTATCGGACAGCCCAGCTTCCAGGTCTTCGCCGGCTTCAACATCCAGTTCCCACCCGGCCGCGCGCCCTGAGGGCGGGCCGGAAATGAATGCAGCTGAAACGACGGGTTACGAGAAACCCCAATGACCTCACCCTGAGGAGGCCGCAGGCCGTCTCGAAGGGTGGGCACGAGCACCACGCCTGTAGCCCATCCTTCGAGACGGCCCTTCGGGCCTCCTCAGGATGAGGTGGGTGATTGAATCGATTCAATTCATTTCCGGTCGGCAACCGGAGTCTTCCCGCCATAGCCTGACCGAGCCAGGGTGAGGTCGGTGTCGGGAAACGCGGATCGATTCAATCTCGCCCTGAAAGCTCCTAACTGCCGCCCATCACCCAGCGGGGCAGGCCGAGGGCGATGTCGGGGAAGGCCATGAGCAGCAGGATCAGGCCGAGCATCGCCGCCACGAAGGGCAACGCGCCGCGGATCACGTCGGCGATGGCGCCGGTCGTTCGCAGGCTCTGCACGACATAGAGGTTGAGGCCGACCGGCGGCGTCACCAGCGCCGCCTCGATCAGGATCGTGAGCACGATGCCCCACCAGATCGGATCCCAGCCCAGCCCGACCACGATGGGGAACACGAAGGGCGTCGTGAGGATCATCATGGAGATCGTCTCCATGAAGCAGCCGAGGATCAGGTAGAACACGATCAGCAGCAGCATCGTGCCGACCTTGCCCAGCCCGAGCGCCTCGATCGCCTTGGCCACGCCGTCGGTGACGCCGATGTTAGCCAGCACGAAGTTCAGGAACTGCGCGGCGATGATAATCAGCATGATCATCGCCGTCGTGCGCATCGTGCCCTCGAACACCGCCTTGATCATCGACCAGGAGAGCGCCCGCTCCCAGGCGGCCAGCAGCAGGGCGGCGAAGACGCCCATCGAGGCGGCTTCCGTGGGCGTCGCCCAGCCGGCGTAGATCGAGCCGACCACGACGCCGAAGATGAACAGCGGAGCCACCAGGTCCTTGAGGCTGCGCAGCCGGTCGCGCCAGCTGCTCTCGATCGGCGTGCCGCCCTTCGCGGGCGAGACCAGGCAGTAGACCAGGACGATGCCCATGAAGAGGGCGGTGAGCAGCAGGCCGGGGATCATCCCCGCCAGGTAGAGGCGCGGCACCGACGTTTGCGTGAGCAGCCCGTAGAGGATGAAGTTGATCGACGGCGGGATGAGGATGCCGAGCGTGCCGCCGGCGGCCAGCGTGCCGAGGAACAGCGGCTCGTCGTAGCCGCGGATCTTGACCTGCGGCAGGGCCACCACGCCGACCGTGGCGGCGGTGGCGACGCTCGAGCCCGACGTCGCGGCAAACATCGCGCAGGTGCCGATGTTGGCGTGCATCAGCCCGCCCGGCAGCCAGGAGAGCCAGGTCGCGATCGCGGCATAGACGCGATGCGCGATGCCCGAGCGCAGCAGGATCTCGCCCAGCATCACGAACATCGGGATCGCGATCAGGATGTATTCCGAACTGGCGTTCCACACGATGTCGCCCATCGCCAGGTAGAGCGGGATGGACGAGAAGAACTGGTTGAGCGCGAGACCGAGGACGCCCATGACGGCGGCCACCGGAACGCTGACCGCGAGGAGGGCGACGAGAAGAAGGAGGGCTGTGCCGAGCATGTCTACCTCTTCGCAGCCGCGTCGGACGCGGTCCCGATTCCCAGCGAGCCGAGTTCGCCCTTCACTTCCTCGTCCTGCGACGGCACGCCGATGGTCGCGGCGACCGTCGCATGGTCGCCGCGCACCAGCGCCAGCAGGCTGCGCAGGAAGGCCAGCACGGTGACGATCAGGAACAGGACGAAGCCCGCGAACCACGGCGCCTGCGGCCAGGCGAGCGGGATGCGCAATGGCGTGTTGGAGCGGTTTCCGCCGCTGAGGTTGTCGAGGAAGATCTCCCCGGCGCGGTCCACGATGGCCAGCACGAGGATCGCGAGACCCACGATCGCCACCAGGTCGAAGGCCGCCCGGACCCGCGGCCCGAGCTGGCCGTAGAGCACATCGATGCGGACATGGCCGCGCGTCACCAGCACGTGCGCCAGCGACCACGAGGTGCCCACCGCGAAGAGATAGGCGGCGATCTCGTCGGAACCGGAGAAGGCGAAGGCGAGCAGCTTGCGGCTGATCACCTCCACCGTCACCACGACCGCCGCCAGGAGGATCATGGCGCCACCGGCCCACGCGCCCCACAGAGCGGCGGCCGAAGCGCCGCGCCACAGACGTTCCATCGATCCTCTCCCCCGAGGGGTGCCCGCGAGGCGAGGCTCAGTTGGCCTTGGCCGCGAGGCCGTAGCGCTTGCCGACCATCTCGGTCCACTTGGCCGCGCACTCCGCGCCGCAGCGCTTGGCCCATTCCGGCAGCACGACGTCGTTCAGCGCCTTCTTGACCGCGGCGCGATCGGCGTCGGACGGCGTCACCAGCTTCAACTTGGCGGCCGGGCCGACCGAGCAGGCGCCGTTGCCGGTGTTGCAGGCGATGCCTTCCTTGGTGTCGGCCTCGACGCTGGCCCAGGCCGCTTCCTCCAGCTTCTTGAACTGGGCGGTCATGAATTCCTGGGTCGGCTTGGAGAGCTTGTTCCAGCTGTTCAGGTTCACCGCCACGAAGCCCGCGGTGTAGCCCAGCGACACGTCGACGACGGTCTTCACGACTTCGGGCCACTTCGCCTGGTAGCCCGGCAGCGTGCCGGTGATGCCGCAGTCGACGACGCCCTTCTCCAGCGCCGGCACGACCTCGCCGAACGGGATGGTCACCGCCGAGCCGCCCAGCGCCTTGACCAGGTCGGACTGGGAGACGCCCTGCACGCGCACCTTCTTGCCCTTGAGATCGGCCAGGCTGGAGATCTCGTCGCGGCAGAAGAACACCTGCTGCGGGAAGGCGAAGGTGGAGACGATCGTGGCGCCGAACTTGTCGCGCATGACCTTCTGCATCTCGGGCATCCAGGCGTTCAGGATCTCGCGCTGCTGGGCCACGCTGCTCGCCACGCCGGACAGGTCCGAGCCCTCGAACACGGCGGCGCCGTCGTCGACGTAGATCGGCAGCGCGTGCGCCACATCATAGACGCCGGTCTTCAGCAGACGCAGGACCTCGGTGCCCTTGAGGTTGAGTTCGGTGATCGACTTGATGTTGCCGGTCAGCTTGCCGCCCGAGGCGGCGCCCAGCTGCTCGCTCCAGAACGGCAGCTCGACCTTCTTGAAGATGTTGAGGAAGTTCCACGTGCCGATCACGTTGAATTTCTTGGTGTCGAGCTGCGCCGGGGGCGGTGTCTGGGCCGCGGCGATGCTGCCACCGGCAACGGCGAACGCCGCCGCCATTCCGAGAAGTGCGGTGAATTTCATCTTAAGGCTCCCTGTTCCGCGCCTCTCACTGGTGGCGCAGTTGGCGCGACTGTCGGTCAATCATCCCGGATTGGCAAGGGCGAGGCCGGCCCGGACCGGCTTGCCTGCGGGGCCCGGGCTATCGACTATACCCCCGTCGAACAAGAATTAGAGGGAACGATGCCCAACCTGCTCTGTGTCGGCACGGCCGGCATGTCCGTGTGGTTCAGCCGCGACGACGGCGAGACCTGGATCCGGCCCTATATCGAATCCGGCCTCTATCTCGAGGCGCGCGTCTGGGCGCTCTCGGCGCATCCCAAGCGGCCGGGAGAAGTGCTGGCCGGCACCGATTCCGGCCTCTACCGCTGGAACGAGACCGACCAGAAATGGACGCACCTGCCCTCGGTCCTCGACGACTACGACATCTGGGCGATGGCGCAGGCGCCGGACGATCCCGACACGATCGTGGTCGGCACCCAGCCCGCCAACATCTTCGTCTCGACCGACGGCGGCAAAAGCTTCACCGCGGCCAGGGGCTCGTTCGCCGACGCCTGCATCTTCGTGGGCAAGCCGCGCGTGACGCAGATCATTTTCGACCCGGTCGACAGGGACACGCTGTGGGCCGGCGTCGAGATCGACGGCGTGCACCGCTCGACCGATCGCGGCCGCACCTGGAAGAAGGTGGGCCAGGGCATCAACTCCGAGGACATCCACGGTGTCGCGGTGGTCCAGAACGGATCGAAGCTGGTCTACGCCACGACCAACCGCGGCCTGAACCTGAGCCGCGACAATGGCGAGACCTTCGCCTTCCAGGAACTCGACTCGCCCTGGCAATACACGCGCACCATCGTGCCCCGCGCCGACGGCGACGCGACGGTGTTCCTCACCAACGGCAACGGCCCGCCGGGCTCGACCGGCCGGCTGCTGCGCAGCACCGACCATGGCGCCCACTGGCAGGACGCGAAGCTGCCGGGCGAACTCAACTCGACGCCGTGGACGGTGGCGACGCATCCCTCGAACCCGAAGCTGATCTTCGTCTGCTCGAACCTCGGCCAGCTCTTCCGCTCGACCGACGGCGGCGACACCTGGACCAAGCTCGCGCGGGAGTTCGGCGAGGTGCGCAGCACGATCTGGCAACCGCTGCCCTGAACACCCACCGCCGCTCACACCCACCCACACCAACACGAACACCAACACGAACACCCACACCCACAACCTCATCCTGAGGAGGCCGCGCAGCGGCCGTCTCGAAGGATGGGCAACAGACGTGGTGCTCGTGCCCACCCTTCGAGACGCGCTCCTGCGGAGCGCTCCTCAGGGTGAGGCGCTTTGGGAAGACTGATAGGATTCGGTGTCAGTCGGGAAGACCCTTAGGGAGACTGAAATGAGAACCACCGTCGCCGAAATCGCGCCCAGCATCTACCGACTCTCGACCTTCGTGCCCAACGTCGGCCCGACCGGCTTCACCTTCAACCAGTTCCTGATCGACGCCGACGAGCCGCTGCTCTTCCACTACGGCCAGCGGAGCCTCTTCCCGCTGATCGTCGAGGCGGTGAAGCGCGTGATCCCGCTCGACAAGCTGCGCTGGACGACCTGCTCCCATGTGGAAGGCGACGAAAGCGGCGCACTGAACCAGTGGCTCGCCGCCGCGCCCAACGCCGTGCCGGCGCACGGCCAGCTCGGCTGCAACATCTGGCTCGCCGACATGGCCGACCGCCCGCCGCGCGCACTCAAGGACAACGAGGTACTCGACCTCGGCGGCAAGCGCGTCCGCTGGCTCGACACGCCGCACGTGCCGCACAACTGGGACGCCGGCCTGATCTACGAGGAGACGACCGGCACGCTGTTCAGCAGCGACCTCTTCACCCAGACCGGCCCCGCCGATCCCACCACCGAAAGCGACATCGTCGCCCCCGCCATCGCGGTCGCCTAGCGCCTGCCGTTCATGCCGCCGACGCCGATGGCCGCGCCGACGCTACGCCGGCTGGCCGCGCTGAAGCCGACGACGATAGCACTGATGCACGGCCCGACGTTCAAGGGGAATGGTGCAGCGGCGTTGGAAGGGCTAGCGGAGTATTACTCCCAGCCAAGATTGATATAGCGCGAAAGCCACAGGCGCCATGTCACCCGAATCGGCGAACGAAGGCTTAACTATGGGCTTCATCGTTAGGCATAACCATTCGCCTCCTGCCGCTCGTGATGACAGTGAGCGTGGACCAGTTCCACGTTCTCCTTGACGTAGCCCTTGGCAGCTTCCCTTCGGTCCAACTCGGAGCGCTTCAAAGGCATGTCCTTATGGCAGTGTGCACACATCCCATTCTGCAAGGTCCACATAAACTTCTTTAGTTTACGCCGGTCTTGAGGCTTTTTGCGCTCGTCGTAGACAAGTTCCTTTGACACCTTCCTGCGATACGCAAAGAGCAGATCCGGATCATCTGCGCTCAACTTTTTTAGCCGCTCACGTACATCGTCCAGTACCTCCCTCGCACGCAGCAACTCTTCTTCGGTCAACTTGCGGTTTGGCATTCGCTGTTCCTAGCGTTGGAACGGGTGCAGGAGTAAGGCTTTCAGGATTGACGCTAACCGAACAGTCTCTGTTCCAGTTCTTCGCGAGTCGGAACCTTCCCTGCATCGATCATCATTATGAGCACTTTGCGCAATACGTTCACCGTTTCAAAAAGTGCATCGTTGTCGACGTCGACTGCACCGTGAGTCGTCGCGGAACGCTTATCGTAGAGTTTCCCTAGCTTCTTCTGAAGGTCTCGTCGTGCAGGGCCAAACGGCTCAATGTACGCAGCAATATAAGACGACACTCGGAAGCGAAGCTCGCTTCTCTCTCGCGAAAACATCGCTTCAAGCGCCGCCCACAATGACATCATTGAAAGCGCACCATTTCGCTCAAACTGCGCCGCTTCGATTGCTGCAACACCAAGGTCAAATTCCTTGTGCTCGCTAATGAGTTTGTGTGTCGTTTCCCATCTATCGGCCACCCATTTCGCACCAGCTTCGTTCATTGATGAATTATGCACGGACAACCGGAAAACTCGTGGCTTGGCCTCAACTGGCATAATTCGGGCTTCGTTATCCGATACGCCTTGCATTTCCGAGAAGGAATGACTGGCCATAGCCGTAGCAGTTGCGGCGGGGTTTACCCCAACACGGAGCAGAAATGTAAGCGTTCGTTGCAGTTCCCAAGCGTCGCCTTCGGTGGAACTGTTCGGCACGAAAAGCTCTGCCACGATATCGTAGCCACTTCCTCCTCTGGCAGGCTTCCACGGCGCTGGATGGACCCCGCCCGGACCCGCCGGTGCAAATGCCACTATGTAGGGCGCCATCAGATGGGCAAACGTTCTCTTAAGCGTAATACCTTTGCCCAGCCCAAAGGTGTCTTTCTCGAGAACCAACCCAGATAGCCCAAGATACAGTCCAGCCACCATTTGGCATCCCCAATCACGTTGCCCGTACGATAGCAGCTCGCTTAGTGAGCTACGACCAAGACACAACGACCGCCAATATCCCTGACGAAAAGGAGCACCCCCATGGACTATCCCCCCCTCGGAAACACCGGCCTCACCGTCTCCGTCGCCGGGCTCGGTTGCGGCGGCAACAGCCGGCTCGGGCTGGGGCGCGGGGCGAGTTTCGACGAGTGCGTGGGGGT
>JAKFVZ010000313.1 GCA_021732965.1 Reyranella sp. | reverse complement strand
GTAGGGCTCGGTGGCGATTAAGGGCGGGTGCGGGCGGCCTATATCCGCCCGCACCCGCCCTTCATCGCCCCCGAGCCCTACAACAGCCTCTACGATCCCGCCGACATGGCACCGCCGCGCCGCGCCGCCACGGCGGAACGGGAAGGTGCGCAGCATCCGCTGCTGGCGAGCTATCTCCGCTCGCAGAGCCTCGCGAGTTACTTCGTCACCGGGCAGGGGCTGGTTGCCGATCTCGGCGACGCCGATCTCGCGCAGTTGCGCGCCACCTACTACGGCATGGTGCAGGAGGTCGACGATCAGGTGGGGCGCCTGATCGACAGGCTGAAGGAATGGGGCCTGTACGACGATACGCTGATCGTCGTGACGTCCGATCATGGCGAGCTGCTGGGCGACCACTGGATGCTGGGCAAGCAGGGCTATTTCGACGAGGCGTACCACGTGCCTCTGATCGTGCGGGATCCACGGGCCGCCGCCGATGCCGCGCGCGGCACCACGATCGAGCGCTTCACCGAGGCGGTGGACGTGATGCCGACGATCCTCGACTGGCTCGGCCTCGCCATTCCGCGCCAATGCGACGGCCGGTCCCTGCTGCCGCTGCTGCACGGCAGGATGCCTGCGGACTGGCGCCGGGAAGTGCACTGGGAGTTCGACTTCCGCGGTCTGGGCGCCGCGGATTCGGAGGTCGCGCTCGGCCTGCCGATGGATGCCTGTTCGCTGGCCGTCATCCGCGACGAGCGCTTCAAGTATGTCCACTTCGCGGCCTTGCCGCCGCTGTTCTTCGACCTCGAAGCCGACCCGCACTGCCTGAACGACCTGTCGCGCGATCCAGCCGCGGCACCGGGGATGCTCTCCTATGCACAGAAGATGCTGTCGTGGCGCATCGTTTCCAGCGGCCGCGACTTCACCGGCATGCAGGCTTCGTCCAAGGGGCTCCTCGTCCGTCCCTGATGCAACGAAGCGGCCCGACGCGGCCCGACGCGGCTTGAGCGCGTCGGTGCCGTCAGCGGACCGTGCCGCTCGTGCGCACCAGCATCACGGTGGCGACGAGGGCGATCGTGGCGATCACGAAGGTGACGGCCAGCACGCCCTCGGCGCCGTAATTGGCCATCACCGCGGCGAGCACCGGCGGGGCGGCGGCCGAGACGATGCCCTGTGGCAGGGCGAGGCGGCCGAGATAGGTGCCGAACTGGGCGCGACCGAACAGAGCGAGCGGCAGCGTGGCGCGCAGCACCGCCTTCAGGCCGTTGGCGATGCCGTAGGTCACGAGACACAGCAGCGCGATCGCGAAGTTACCGCCTGCCAGAAAGGCGAGCCCGAGGCCCAGGGGCAGGACGGCGGCCGCGAACAGCGTCGAGCTGCTGATCGCGTAGCGATGGCCGAACATCAATTCGACCAGGCGCACGGCCACCTGCGCTGGTCCGATCAGCGAGGCCAGCAGCAGGGCCGACGCGGGATCGTGCCCGAGGCCGCGCAGAACGCCGATCGCGTGCACGATGAAGCCGGTGAAGATGAAGGCGCCGCACGAGAAGGCGACGGCGAGCAACAGGAAAATGCGTTTTGTCTGATCCGAAGGTGGTGGTGCTGCCGTCGTACCGGCCGCGGCGTGCGTGCCGATCGCCGGCCGGCCGGGCAGCAGGAGCAGGTGGACCGGCGCGCAGATCAGCAGATGGATCGCGGCATAGACCAGCAGCACGCCGCGCCAGCTCAGGAAGACTTCGAGCGCCTCGGAGACCGGCCAGAAGACGGTCGAGGCGAAGCCGCCGATGATCGCCAGGATCGCGATCGCCTGGCGCGCCCGGCTGCCCGCGATCTGCGCCAGCGCGATGCTGGCCGGGGTGTTCAGCGCCAAGGTCGAGGCGACACCCATCGCGGCCCAGCACAGGAGGTAGCTCGCCAGCCCCTGCGAGAAGGAGAGCGCGGCGAGCGACAGCGCATAGACAACCGAGCCTATGGCCATGACGGAGCGCGCGCCCGTGCGGTCGAGCAGGCGGCCGACCCGAGGCGCAAACAGGGCACCGACGCCGAACATCACGGTGATGCCGCCATAGACGACTTCGCTCGGCAGCTGGAGATCGCGCTCGATGTGGCGGCCCAGCACCGAGGGCATCAGGAAGGTGGTGCCCCAGCCGACGATCTGGGTGAGGCAAAGCCCGACGGTGGCCTTCGTCGCTGCCGTGATCTTCACGCCGCCCGCGACTGCTCGGGATAGAGCGACAGCAAGCCCGTCTCGCTGGCGTCGCAGACGCCGCGTTCGGTGATCAGTGCCGTGACGAGGCGCGCGGGCGTCACGTCGAAGGCGGGGTTGGCGCCGGCACTGCCCTCGGGGAGAATCTGCACCGTCGCAAGTTCGCCGGTCTCCGTGCGCCCTGTCATATGCGACAGCTCGCGTGCGCCGCGTTCCTCGATCGGGATGTCGCGCACGCCGTCGACGATCGTCCAGTCGATGGTGGGATAGGGCAGGCCGACATAGAAGGGCACGCCGTTGTCGTGGGCGGCCAGCGCCTTCAGGTAGGTGCCGATCTTGTTGCAGACGTCGCCGCCGCGCGTCGTGCGGTCGGTGCCGGTTATGACGAAGTCGACCTGGTCGTGCTGCATCAGGTGGCCGCCGGCATTGTCGGCGATCACCGTGTGCGGCACGCCATGCTTGCCCAGCTCCCACGCCGTCAGGCTGGCACCCTGGTTTCGGGGTCGCGTCTCGTCGACCCAGACATGGATGGGAATGCCGGCATCGTGCGCCTGATAGATGGGCGCCAGCGCCGTGCCCCAGTCGACGGTGGCGAGCCAGCCCGCATTGCAATGGGTGAGGGCGTTGATGCGGCCGCTGCTGTCGCGCGGCTTGAGTTTGCGGATCAGGCCCAGCCCGTTCTCGCCGATGCGGCGGCAGATCTCGACATCCTCGTCGCAGATCTCGGCGGCGCGGCGGTAGGCAGCCTCGCGCCGCCGGGCGGGCGGCAAGGGAGCCAGCAGCGCCCGCAGGTCGTCGAGCGCCCAGCGCAGGTTCACCGCCGTCGGCCGCGAGTCCAGCAGCATCGTGTAGGCGCGCGCCAGCATCGCGTCGGACGGATCGGCCGCCATGGCGAGTGCCATGCCGTAGGCCGCGGCGGCGCCGATCAGCGGCGCGCCGCGCACGATCATGGTGCGGATCGCTGCCTCGGCATCCTTCATGGTGCGCAGATCGCGCACGACGAAGCGGTGGGGCAGCAGGGTCTGGTCGATGGCCTGGACGGTCGTGCCGTCGGCGCCGAGCCAGATGGTGCGATAAAGCGTGCCGTCTACTTTCACGCCGTCACTTTAGACGGCGCGCGCCACCGCGTCGATTATCGCCGCCGAATCGAGCCCGTAGGTCCGATAGAGATCGGGAATGTCGCCGGACTGGCCGAACTTCTCGATGCCGAGCGGTACGACCCGCTGGCCGCGCACCGAGCCCAGCCACGACAGCGCCAGCGGATGGCCGTCCATCACCGTCACGATGCGTGCATCGCGCGACAGGGGCGCCAGCAGCCGCTCGATCGGGCTCGCCGAGCGATCGACCAGACCCGCCGTGCGGCCGCGATTTCGCTGCGCAGCCAGCCAATCGCTGTGCAGCCGGTCGGGCGAGGTGAGCACCAGCAGGCCGGCGCCGCCGAAGTCGCGGGCGACGCTCTCGTGTGCGGCGACCGCCTCGGGCGTCACCGCACCCATGGCGACGATGGCCACGTCGGCGCCGTCCTCGGGCGGGGCGTACCAGTAACCGCCGGAGACGATGTTGCTCTGCTGCTCCGGCGTCAGCGTGCGCTCGGGCTGTGCCAGGCTGCGCGTCGACAGGCGCAGATAGATCGAACCGCCGTCGGGCTGCTGCATGTATTCGAAGCCGTGGCGCATCAGCACCGCCAGCTCGTCGACATAGGCGGGCTCGTAGGAGACGAGGCCGGGCTGTCCCATCCCGATCAGCGGCGTGTGGATGCTCTGATGTGCGCCGCCCTCCGGCGCGAGCGTCACGCCCGACGGCGTCGCCACCAGCATGAAGCGCGAATCCTGGTAGCAGGCATAGTTCAGCGCATCGAGGCCGCGCGCGATGAACGGATCGTAGAGCGTGCCGATCGGCAGCAGGCGCGCGCCGAACAGCTGGTGGCTGAGGCCGAGCGCGGCGAGCTGGATGAACAGGTTGTTATCGGCGATGCCCAGCTCGACATGCTGGCCCTTGGGGGTCTGCCGCCAGAGCTGCGCCGACACGACCTTGAGTTCGCGGAACACGTCCTCGGCCTCGGTATGACCGAACAGGCCGCGCCGGTTCACCCAGGCGCCGAGATTGGTCGAGACCGTGACGTCGGGCGAGGTCGTGACGATGTGGCGGGCGAGTTCGCCGTCTTCCGAGGCGATCGCATTCAGGATCTTGCCGAACCCTTCCTGCGTGCTCGATTTTTTGTCGTTGGGCCTGGTGAGCTGCTTCGGGATGGCGATGACCGGCGCGTCGGTGCGGCGGCGGCCCTCGGCGTTGAACGGCGCGGCGTCGAGGAACGATTGCAGTTCGGCCGGCGCGGAGGTGAGGCCCGCGAACTTCTCCCACTCCTGTCCGTCCTCGATCCCCATTCCCTTCTTGAAGCCCGCCATCTGGTCGAGCGTCATCAAGCCGGAGTGATTGTCCTTGTGGCCGGCGAAGGGCAGGCCCTGGCCCTTGATCGTATAGGCGATGAAGCAGGTCGGCGTGTCGTCGGTGACGTTCTCGAAGGCGTCGACCACGGCCTGCATGTCGTTGCCGGCCAGGTTGGTCATCAGCCGGTGCAGCGAGGCGTCGTCGTGCTGGTCGAGGATGCGGCGGATGCCGGGATACTGGTTGAGGTCGCGCGTCAGCGCCTCGCGCCAGCCGGCGCCGCCCTTGAACACCAGCGCCGAGTAGAGCGAGTTGGGGCAGGCGTCGATCCAGTCGCGCAGATGCGCGCCGTCGGCCTGGGCGAAGGCGGTCTCCAGCAGCTTGCCGTACTTCAGCGTGACGACCCGCCAGCCGACCAGCTCGAACATCTCGGCGACGCGGCCGAACAGCCGGTCGTTGACCACGCCGTCGAGGCTCTGGCGGTTGTAGTCGATCACCCACCACAGGTTCCGGACGTCGTGCTTCCAGCCTTCGAGCAGCGCCTCGAAGATGTTGCCCTCGTCGAGTTCTGCGTCGCCGACCAGCGCCACCATGCGTCCCGTGGGCCGCTTGCCGTCGCCGAGGTTCTTCAGCCGCACATAGTCCTGCACGATCGACGAGAACAGCGTCATGGCGACGCCGAGGCCCACCGAGCCGGTCGAGAAGTCGACGTCGTCCACGTCCTTGGTGCGCGACGGATAGGACTGCGCACCGCCCAGCGCGCGGAAGCGTTCGAGCTTCTCGCGGGTCTGGTGGCCGAACAGGTACTGGATGGCGTGGAACACCGGCGAGGCATGCGGCTTCACCGCGATGCGATCCTCCGGCCGCAGCACCGAGAAATAGAGCGCGGAGAGCACCGTCGCCAGCGAGGCGCAGGAGGCCTGGTGGCCGCCGACCTTCAGCCCGTCACGGTTGGGACGGATGTGGTTGGCGTGATGGATCGTCCAGGCGCTGAGCCACAGCACCTTGCGTTCCAGTTCACGGAGGAGGCGGAGGCGCTGGATGGGGGCGAGGGTGGTCATGGCCAACGCATACTCCTGACGGGCTGGAAGGTCCTTGCGTTCAGGTCGCGGAACGGGCTGTATAGGGTAGGATTTACCCATAAGTGGGAAGATAGAGCAATGATCTCCCTGGATGCGATCGACCGGCGCATTCTCGAACGGCTGCAGCATGACGGCCGCCTGAGCAACGCCGACCTCGCCGAACAGGTCGGCCTGTCCTCCTCGCCCTGCTGGCGCCGGGTCAAGGCGCTGGAGGAGGCGGGGGTCATCAAGGGATATGCCGCTCAGGTCGACGCCAAGTCGGTCGGCCTCTCGGTCAACGTCTTCGTCAGCGTGTCGCTCACGACCCAGACCGAGAAGTCGCTGAAGGACTTCGAGCGCGCCGCGGCCGAGCGGCCCGAAGTGATGGAGTGTTACCTGATGACCGGCGACAGCGACTACCTGCTGCGCGTCGTGGTGCCCGATCTCGAGGCCTACGAACGCTTCGTGATGGACTTCACCAAGATCCAGGGCATCGCACAGATCCGCAGCTCGTTCGCGCTGCGTCCCGTGAAGCAGGGCGCGGCGCTGCCGTTGGCGGTGTCGGGGCGGTAGACAATTCTTGTCATCCTGAGCGTAGCGAAGGATCTCGCGTCAGCCACGGAGTGCGTTGGTCGTTCCGCTAGGTCCTTCGCTGCGCTCAGGACGACCGAACTACTCCAGCTCGATCACACCGCTCATCATCGGCTTGCAGCGACCGCCGATGTAGGTCGCGACGACCTTGCCGGCTTTCTTCTCGGCCGAGGCCAGCAGCACGCTGGGGCGGCCCATGTCGAAGCCCTGGCCGATGGTCTTCGCCAAGGTGATGTCGGTCTCGGGCCGGTGGTGTGTCAGCACGCCGATCAGGGCCACATTGGCGGCGCCGGTCGCCGGGTCCTCGGGAATGCCGTGCTCGGGAGCGAACATGCGGGTGTGGACGTCGATCTCGCCGTCCTTCGCCTGCACGTAGAGATGAATGCCGACGATGCGGTCGCGGGGCAGGTCGCGCGCGAAGATTTCCGCGCGCGGTGCTGCTCGCTTGAGGGCTTCGCGCGTCTTCAGTTCGACGAAGAGCAACGGCGCACCGCATGACGCGACACGCGGCGGATGGACATCGAGCTTCAAATCTTCCGGCTTAAGCGAGCAGGCCTGGGCCACGAGGGCGGGATCGATCTCCTCGCCGAAGCTGAGCGGCACGGGGGCGGCGAGGCGGGTCGCCACGACGGCGCCGGCCTCCCGCACGATGTCCATGTTCACCAGACCCGCCTTCTCCTCGAAGACCAGCCGGTCGCCGGTCACCGGGCGGCCGTAGCTGGTGCCGGCGCGGGCCAGCACGAAGGCGGTGCCGACATTGGGATGGCCGGCGAAGGGCATCTCGGCTTTGGGCGTGAAGATGCGGACCTCGGCGGTATGGGCGGGGTCCTTGGGCGGCAGGACGAAGGTCGTTTCGGCCAGGTTGAACTCAGCGGCGATGGCCTGCATGCGCTCGCCCGACAGGCCCTGTGCATTGGTGATGACGGCCAGCGGGTTGCCCCCGAATTGGCGGTCCGTGAACACGTCCACGGTGACGAAATCGAGTTTCATGATTCCAAATTTCGCACGGCGCGCTAAGCTTCATTCATGACCAAAGCTCAGGCTGCCCCTAGCATCTCTTATGATCATGGCGTCTCGGAGAAGAAGCTGATCGGCGAAACGATCGGCGCTTTCTTCGACCGGACCGTCGAGGCCCATCGCGACCGCGAGGCGCTGGTGGTCCGCCACCAGAACGTGCGCTGGAGCTGGGGTGAACTCGGCCGCCGGGTCGACGAGCTGGCCGCCGGCCTCCTGACGCTGGGGCTCGAGCGCGGCGACCGGGTCGGCATCTGGTCGCCCAACACCTCGGAATGGACGCTGGCGCAGTTCGCGACCGCGAAGGCGGGCCTCGTGCTGGTGAACGTGAACCCGGCCTACCGCCGCGCCGAACTCGAATATGCGATGAACAAGGTCGAGTGCCGGGCGTTGATCCTGGCGCCGGCGCTCAAGACCTCGAACTATCTCGAGATCGTCGAGGACCTGGTGAAGGACGGCAAGCTGCCGCACCTCAGGCACGTCATCCGGCTCGGCAAGGAGAAGACGCCGGGCATGCTGAACTTCGACGATGTCGCCTCGGCTGGCGGCAATGCCGAGAAAGCGCGCATCGCCGAGCTGGCGCCGCTGCTGCAGTTCGACGACGCGATCAACATCCAGTTCACGTCAGGCACGACCGGCTTCCCCAAGGGCGCGACGCTCAGCCACCACAACATCCTGAACAACGGCTACTTCGTGGGCGAGGGGCTGAAGCTCACGCCCGACGACCGGCTGTGCATTCCCGTGCCGCTCTATCACTGCTTCGGCATGGTGATGGGCAACCTCGGCTGCCTGACGCACGGCTCGACCATGATCTATCCGTCCGAAGCCTTCGATCCGCTGGCGACCCTGCAGGCGGTGGCCGAGGAGCGCTGCACGGCGCTCTACGGCGTGCCCACCATGTTCATCGCCCAGCTCGACCATCCCGAGTTCGCGAAGTTCGACCTCAAGAGCCTGCGCACCGGCATCATGGCGGGCTCGCCGTGCCCGATCGAGGTGATGAAGAAGGTGCAGAGCCACATGCACATGGGCGAGGTCACCATCGCCTATGGCATGACCGAGACCTCGCCGGTGTCGACGCAATGCGCCACCGACGATCCCGTCGAGCGCCGCGTCTCGACCGTGGGCCAGGTGCTGCCGCACATCGAGATCAAGATCGTAGACACCGAGGGTCGCACCGTGCCGCGCGGCGAGACCGGCGAGTTCTGCACCCGCGGCTATTCGGTGATGAAGGGGTACTGGAACGACGAGGCCAAGACCCGGGAGGCCGTCGACGATGCCGGCTGGATGCACACCGGCGACCTCGCGACCATGGACGAGCAGGGCTACGTCAACATCGTCGGCCGCCTCAAGGACATGATCATCCGCGGCGGCGAGAACGTCTATCCGCGCGAGATCGAGGAGTTCCTCTACCGGCATCCGAAGGTGCAGGACGTGCAGGTGATCGGCGTGCCCGACCCGCGCTACGGCGAGGCCGTCTGCGCCTGGATCAAGCTGCATGCCGGCCAGACCGCGACCGACGAGGAAATCCGCACCTTCTGCCAGGGCCAGATCGCCCACTACAAGATCCCGCGCTACATCGAGTTCGTGCCGGAATTCCCGATGACCATCACCGGCAAGATCCAGAAGTTCGTGATGCGCGAACAGACGATCGAGAAGCTCGGACTGAAGGCGCAGAAGACTGCGTAGCGCAAGCGGTGCTCGTTCCCACCCTTCGAGACGCGCCTCTGTGAGGCGCTCCTCAGGGTGAGGTCTTGGTGGTTCGCTCGATTGATTTTGCCTCATCCTGAGGAGCACGCCGGAGGCGTGCGTCTCGAAGGATGGGCCACGGACGCGGTGCTTACGGCCGGTGCGCCTCCAGGAACATCCTGATGTGGCGCACCGCCAGCGGCACCCGCTCCGGCGTGTCCTTCCACGGATAGAGCGTGACCTGCGAGTTGGGTGACAGCATCGCCACTTCCATCGCGACCTTGTAGGGATGCGGCGGGCTGTCGTCGGGGGCGACGAGGATCGGGGTCTTGCAGGTCTTCACGAACTCGCGCGGCACGGTGAACACGAAGTCGGCCTTCTTCGTGTACATGTTGGTGAGGTACTGGCTCACCTGGTCCATCGTGTATTCCGGCCGCTTGGCCACGAAGTCCGGCCCCCAGCCCTTCATGTTGTTGTCGTAGAACTGGTTGGGCAGCTCGGGCCTGTACCCCGACGGCTGCGTCAGCACGGCGGCAATCACGCGGTCGCCCACGCGCTTGATCAGGTTCCAGATCAGCGGCTGGCCGATGCAGTAGCCGAGTACCATGAACTGCTTCGCGCCGAGATGGTCCATCAGGCCGACATGGTCGTCGGTGATGGCGTCCCAGGTGCGCTCGATGTCGAGCGGGCCGGTCGACTGGCCGCCATTGGCGTTGCGCAGGTCGGCGCAGATGCAGCGGAAGCGGTTGCTGAATTCGCGCATCGCGTTGAACGGATGGGTCTTGTCGAGGCCCGCGATGGTCGAGTTCAGCCCGCCGCCCGGAATGATCAGCAGCGGCAGGCCCGAGCCCATCTCTTCGTAGTGAATGCGGACGTCGCCTTTTTCGTAGAACGGCATGGTGTTTTCTCCCTTATCTAGCCCAGCAGGCGCTTCACCACGTCGAGCTGGATGTGGGCGGCGTCGACCATCTCGGCGATCGGCACGCTCTCGTTGGCGGCATGGCCCTGCACGCCGGAGCCGGGACCGAAGTTGATGATCTCGATGCCGTCGTCGGCATAGTAGCGGCCGTCGCTCACGCCCGTGGCGTTGAGGAACTTCACCTTGCGACGGCTGTGCGTCTTCACCGCCGCCTCGAAGGCGCCGACCGCCGCGCCGTTCTCGGGGGCGAAGAAGCCGTTGGTGCCGGTCAGGAACTCGACGCCGTACATCGCCTTCGGCTCTCCAACGCCGTCGACCACCTTCTTCAGCTCCTTGAACGCGTCCTTGACCTTCTCGTTGGGCAGCAGGCGACGGTCGATCTCGACGGTGCAGGCCGAGGGCACGACGTTGGTGTTGTGGCCGCCGTGGAACATGCCGATGTTCACCGTCGACTTCATAGCGCCGGAGACGCGCGTGGCCAGCGCCTTGTCATAGTAGGAGCTGAGCGCGCCCACCAGGCGCATCATGCGCAGGATGGCGTTGTCGCCCGCGGCCGGATTGCCGGCATGCGCCGCGCGGCCCTTGGTGGTGAGGCGCGCCCACATGACGCCGCGCTCGGCGACGATCAGGTTGTTCTCGGTCTGCGCGCCGAGGATCAGCGCATCCGGCCTCACCTTGCCGCTCTTGCGCAGGTACTCCATGCCCTCGGGCCCGAGATTCTCTTCATCGGCCACGAAGGTGAAGATCAGCTCGCCCGAAGCCGGGCCGCCGCGGCGCGAGATCTCCTCGGCGATCCAGATCTGCACCGCCATGCTGCCCTTGCAGTTGCCGGCGCCCAGCCCATAGACGAGGCCGCCCTTGACCAGCGCCTTGTAGGGATCGCTCTTCCAGTTCGAGCGCTCGCCCACGCCCACCGTGTCGACATGGGCGTTGAAGGCGATGACGGGGCCTTTCGCCTTGCCCTTCATCCGCGCAATGACATTGTCGACGCTCTTCTTTTGCGTCGCGATCTCGACCTTGTAGCCGGCCTTCTTCAGGCGCTTGGCCGTATATGCGCAGATCTCGACCGAGGTGCCGGGTGGGTAGGGGC